>JBAXUD010000291.1:0-4659 GCA_037129875.1 Mycobacteriaceae bacterium | reverse complement strand
CCCTGCCGGATCCAGGAATTGCGGTAGTTCGGCAGGCCCGAATAGATCTGCAGATGCACGTGCGCGCGGCGTAGTTGTTCCTCGTCGGATTCACCGACCACCACGGCCTGCTCGGAAACCACCCACTTGTCTGGCCCGAGGATGTCCCGGGTGACCGCGGTCTGACCGGGGTTCACCAGATACGGGTGGGCTCCGTCGGCGTGGGTGCCGGACAGTTCAATCATCTTGGGGCCCAAGGCCGCAAGCAACCGGGTCGGCCGGCCCGAGCCGGGCTCGATGGCCTCCGGCAGGGCCGCCATCCGGTCCAGGTAGTCGCGCATGGTGCTCAGCGGCTTCGCGTAGGTGCCGCCCAGCATGTTCTTGACCAGCGGCCCGTGACTGACCCCCAGACCCAGGACGAAGCGACCCGGGTGCAGCGCGGTCAGGGTGCGGCCGGCGCCCTCCATCGTGCTGGCCACCCGCGCATGGATATTGGCGATACCGGTTCCCACCACGAGCCGGTCGGTGGCGTCAAGGAACGCCGCGGATTCCACCAGGCAGTCCTTCAGGCCCACCTCGGGGAGCCACAACGATCCGTATCCGAGGGATTCGATCTCACGGGCCACGTCTTGAGCGGCCTGCATCGGCCAGGTGTCACTGGCCCACCAGACACCGATACGGGACGGGAAGTCGATGCGGGCCTTGCTCACGATGTGCTCCTCGCGTTTCGGGACGGGCTGGTGTCTCAGGTCAGCATGGCGATCGACCGGCAAAGGTCTTCGGGCGGGCCTGCATCTGGCCATGGAGGTGGGTGCGGTCGCCGCGGCGATCGGCGCCGTGCCGGCGCTTTTCGTGCACCGCGGCTGAGCGCGGGCGAACGTCGGCTTGTGTGCCTCCGGCCCGCAGGACCACCACAAGCCGACGTTCGTGGCGAATAGAGTGTGGCCATGTCGGCAACCAACTTCGATCTCTCCACCGTGTTCCGCACCGTCGCGACGGAAGTTCCGGACCAGAAGGTCATGGTGTGGCGGGACAAGCGGCTGACCTACGCCGAGATGGACGCCCGCATCGACGGGATCGCCCATTACCTCGTCAGCCGTGGTTTGGGCTGCCACACCGAACGCGACCAACTGCAGGTCCACCAGTCCGGCCAGGACCACATGGGCCTGTACCTGCGCAACGGCAACGAATACCTCGAGGCCATGGTCGCCGGCTACCGCGCGCGGGTGGCGCCGTTCAACGTCAACTACCGCTACGTCGAAGAGGAACTGCTGTACCTGCTGGCCGACGCCAAGGCCCGCGCCCTGGTGTACGCGGCCGAGTTCGCTCCGCACGTGCAGTCCATCCGCGGCCGGCTGCCCGATCTCGAGGTGCTCATTCAGGTGGCCGACGACTCCGGCAACGAACTGCTGCCGGATGCGGTGGACTTCGAATCGATCATCGCCACAACGAAACCCGCGTCCGGCATGCCGACGCCCACCGGTGACGACCTGTACGTCCTCTACACCGGCGGCACCACCGGCATGCCCAAGGGCGTGCTGTGGCGACAGCACGACATCTTCATGTCGGCCATGGGCGGCCGGCCGTTCATGGCCGGTGGCGCAACGCTGAATTCCTACGACGACCTGGCCGCGCAGGTGCGGGCACAGGCGGGCGTCCGGTCGATGCTGCTGATCCCGCCGCTGATGCACGGCGCCGCGCAGTGGGGTGTGTTCAACACCATCAGCACGGGCGGCTGGATCGCCCTGCCCGACGACGTCAAGCGCCTCGATGCAGCGGCGATCCTGCGGCTTGCCGAGAGAGATCGGGTGCTGGGCATCCCGGTGGTCGGCGACGCCATGGCACGCCCGCTTGTCGATGAAATCGAGAAGGGCGACTACGACCTGTCCGGCCTGATGGCCATCACGAACGGCGGTGCGACGCTCTCGCCGACGGTCCGCGACCGGCTGCTCGCCGTACTGCCGAATCTGCTGATCATGGACGCCGTGGGCGCCTCGGAGTCCGGCGCGCAGATGACCACCGTCGCCACCAAGGGAGCCGACGTCAAGACCGCGACCTTCACGCCGCTGGCGGACACGACCGTGGTCTCCACCGACTTCGAGCGGGTGCTGGAGCCCGGCGAGGGCGTGGGCTGGCTGGCCCGCCGGGAGTTCGTTCCACTGGGCTACCTCGGCGACGCCGAGAAGACCGCCCGCACCTTCCCCACCATCGGCGGGGTGCGCTGGTCGATTCCCGGGGACAAGGCCCGCCTGCTCGACGACGGTCGCATCGAACTGCTGGGCCGCGATTCGGTGACCATCAACTCCGGCGGGGAGAAGATCTTCGCCGAGGAGGTGGAGCGCGCGGTCGCCAGCCATCCGGCCATCTACGACGTGGTGGTCACCGGCCGGCCCTCGGAGCGCTGGGGCAGCGAGGTGGTGGCGGTCGTCCAGTTCGCACAGGGCCGCACCGCCACCGATGAGCAGCTCGCCGACGCGTGCCGCGCGCACGTCGCCGACTACAAGGTCCCGAAGGCCTTCGTTCGCACCGACCACATCGTGCGCTCACCGGCGGGCAAGGCCGACTACCGCTGGGCCAAAGCCGTCGTCACCGCGGCGACTGCCGGCTGATCACCTGCACCTGTGCGTGAGCGGGTCTCGACGGCCCAGCTCTATGTATGGTTCTATACATAGATGGCAGGGCACCGGGACCGCATGATCACCTCTGCGGCGATCCTCATCCGGGAGCGGGGCGCCCGCCCGACCGCCATCGCTGACGTCCTGGCCCACAGTGGCGCGCCGCGGGGTTCGGCCTATCACTACTTCCCCGGTGGGCGTAACCAATTGCTCTGCGAAGCAGTTGATTACGCCGCGGACTACGTCGCCGCAGCGATCTCCGAGGCCCGCTCAGGAGTGCAGATGCTCGACATCGCGGTGCGCTTCTATCGCGACGGCCTGATCGACAGCGACTACCGCGCGGGCTGTCCGGTGATGGCGGTGGCGGTCGAAGCCGGTGACCCCGATATCGGGACCGATGTTATCGCGCATGCCGGCGCGGCCTTCGACCGCTGGCGCGATTTGATCACCGGGCGGCTGGTGGACGACGGCGTGTCACGCCGCAAAGCCGCCGACCTTGCGGCACTGGTGGTCTCGGCGCTCGAAGGCGCTCTGGTGCTGGCCCGCGCCAGCAGCGACACCGCTCCGCTGGATGCGGTCGCCCGCCAACTTCGCCGGATGCTCAAGACCGAAACACAAAGGGAGAGTTGACATGACGACCGGATGGACACCCACCGCCTGCATTCTCTGCGAGTGCAACTGCGGCATCGTCGTGCAGACCAGCCCGATTGAGGAAGGTCGGCACCTGGCAAAGATCCGCGGCGACAAGGACCACCCCGCATCACAGGGGTACACCTGCAACAAAGCGCTTCGGCTTGACCACTACCAGAACAATCCGACGCGGCTGACATCTCCCATGCGGCGCTGCGCCGACGGCAGTTACGAGGAGATCCATTGGGATACCGCGATTTCGGAGATCGCCGACGGCTTCCGCCGCATCGCCGAGACCTATGGCGGGGACAAGATCTTCTACTACGGCGGCGGCGGGCAGGGCAACCATCTCGGCGGCGCCTACAGCGGTGCGTTCCTCAAGCCACTGGGCTCGCGCTACCGTTCCAACGCACTGGCTCAGGAGAAGACCGGCGAGGCCTGGGTGGACGCGCACCTCTACGGCGGCCACACGCGCGGGGAGTTCGAGCACGCCGAGGTGTCGGTGTTCGTGGGCAAGAACCCGTGGATGTCGCAGAGCTTCCCCCGGGCCCGGGTAGTGCTCAATGACATCGCCAAAGACCCTGCGCGTTCGATGATCGTCATCGACCCGGTGATCACCGATACCGCGAAGCTCGCCGACTTCCACCTCCGCGTCAAGCCGGGCGCGGACGCCTGGTGCCTGGCGGCGCTGGCAGCCGTCCTGGTCCAGGAAAACCTTTGCGACGAAGCCTTTCTCGCTGAGCACGTGCACGGTGTCGACGACGTTCGCGCGGTGCTGGCAAGCATCCCCATCGCCGATTACGCCGAACTCAGCGGGGTCGACGAGGATCTGCTGCGGGCCGCCGCCCGCCGGATCGCCGCCGCCGGAAGCGTCGCGGTGTTCGAGGACCTCGGTGTCCAGCAGGGCCCCAACAGCACGCTGTGCTCGTATCTCGACAAGCTGCTGTGGATCTTCACCGGTAACTTCGCCAAACGCGGAAGCCAGCATCTGCATTCCTCGTTCGGTCCGTTGTTCAACCACAGCACCGGCGTGGGCAAGACCCCGGTGACCGGTGCCCCGATCGTCGGGGGTCTGGTCCCGTCCAACGCCGTACCCCAGGAGATCCTCACCGACCACCCCGACCGAATCCGGGCGATGGTCGTCGAAAGCTCCAACCCCGCGCACTCGATCGCCGATTCCGCGGCCTGCCGCGCCGCGTTCGAAGCCCTGGAGCTCCTGGTCGTGATCGACGTGGCCATGACCGAGACCGCCCAGCTGGCCCACTATGTGCTGCCCGGCGCAAGCCAGTTCGAGAAGCCCGAGGCCACGTTCTTCAATCTCGAGTTCCCGCACAACACCTTTCAGCTGCGCCACCCGTTGTTCGCGCCGCTGCCCGGCACCCTGCCCGAGCCCGAGATCTGGGCGCGACTGGTCCGGGCGCTCGGGATCGTCAGT
>JBAXUD010000290.1:0-4682 GCA_037129875.1 Mycobacteriaceae bacterium | reverse complement strand
TGAGACATTCGCCGAATCCGGCTTTGACGTCAGCACTTTCGAGGTGGTGCCGCCGAGTCGGGCCGCCGACCCGGTGTTCGACGTGAGCTTCCCCGACCCGCTGGACTACGACGTCATCGTGCCCCTGGGGGCTCGCTGGGCGGTTTACGACGACCGCCTGGCCGAGCGCTGGGTGGGCGCCGAGATCGCCATGGTGCGCCGCGGCCTGGACGCCGGGGCCGGGGTGCTCGGGGTGTGCTTCGGCGCCCAACTGCTGGCCACCGCCCTCGGCGGGACTGTGGCGCGATCACCGCACCCCGAGATCGGCTGGTGCGACGTGGACAGCACCCGGCCCGACCTGGTTCCGGACGGCCCGTGGTTCCAGTGGCATTTCGACCGTTTCACACTCCCGCCTGATGCCGTGGAGATCGCCCGGAACGACCGGGCCACACAGGCTTTCGTGCAGGGCCGCGCGATGGGCCTGCAGTTTCACCCCGAGGTGGACCGGGCCCTGGTGGAGCGGTGGACCGCCGAGGACACCGGCGGCGATATCGGCGGACTCGGACTGCACCCCGACGACGTGCGGGTGCATACCGATGCCCTGGCCGACGACGCCGCGGCCCGGCTACGACTGCTGGTGGCCGGCTTTATCGGTCTGCTCGACAAGGACCCGCAGCACGGCCTCCACGGCGTGCGGTAGCGCCGACGCGACCGCCGGGCTCAGACCCTGGCCGTGGCCGGTGTCGGCGGCGTCGACGGTGACGACCACCACCGACTGCGGGGCCCGTCCCAGCACCCGGCTCAGGTCATAGGCCTGCCGCACGCTCAGGTCGTGCGAACTCACCTGAACCGCATCCGCGAGATCATCCAGCGAGCACCGTCGGACCCGCCCGGGCTCGTCGCCGACAACGGCGTCGACCAGAACAGCCAGTGCCGCGCCGTCCCAGGCATCCAGCAGTGCGGCGGGTTCGGTGGCGCAGGTGACCACGCGCACCCCGCCCAGATCGCAGGCTATCAGTTCGGCCGCCACGGCCGGGCCCACACCGTCGTCGCGGCGAAAGGAGTTGCCGATCCCGATGACGACGGGGCCGGTCACCGGCGCGTGACGCGCAGGGTCAGGAAGTGGGTGGCGCACGAGATGCACGGGTCGTAGTTGCGGATGGCCCGCTCGCACATTGTGGTCAGCGCCGCGTCGTCGAGGTCGACGCCGGCCATCACCACTTTGGTCAGGTCGGCTTCGATCGCCGCCTGGTTCTGCGACGTCGGCGGAACGATCAAGGCCGCGGCGATCCGCCCGGACTCGTCGATCTCGTAGCGGTGATACAGCAGACCGCGGGGGGCCTCGCTCCAGCCATGCCCCACTCCCGGGCGCGGTTCGACCTCGACGTACGGCCGTGCCGGCCGCTCGTAGTCGTCGATGATGCGCAGCGCCTCCTGCACCGCGTACACCGTCTCGACAGCGCGAACCACGATGCTGCGGAACGGGTTCCGGCAGTCGGCGCCCAGCCCGGCGGCGGCCGCCGCCTCCTTGGCCAGCGGGGAGAGCCGATCATGGTTGAGGCTGTAGCGGGCCATCGGCCCGGCCAGATGCGGGCGACCGTCGAGCGTGGCGTGCAATGCGGTGGAGTGCGCCACGTGGGTCTCCCGGACGTGGTCACTGAACTCCGCGATCGGGAACGCCGGCCCGGCGCTTCGGGCGATCGTGCCATCTTCGAGGGCATACCGCTCGCCGGTGAGCGCGAGGAACTCGTGGTCCACCGTCAGGTCGGGGAAGTCGAAGCCCGCGACCCAGGTGACGGTGGCCAGGGCGTGGTCGAGTGCGTGGCGCAGTTCCTCGGCCATCGGCGCGAGATCGGCGCGGGTCGGCACCGAGTAGAAGCCGCCGACGCGGACGTTGACCGGGTGGATCGCCCGGCCGCCGACGGCCTCCTGGAGCCGGTTGCCGGCTTTCTTCAGCGCCAGGCCGCGCTCGACGGCCGCGCGATGGTCCCGCGCCACGGCGATGATGTCCGGCGCTCCCAGGAAGTCCGGGGCGTGCAGCATGTACATGTGCAGCGCGTGGCTGTGGATCCACTCCCCGCAGTACAGCAGCCGGCGCAGCGCGACGAGGTCGTCGGGCAGCGTCACGCCGCAGGCATCCTCGATCGCGTTGCAGGCGCTGGTCTGATAGGCCACCGGACAGATGCCGCAGATCCGTGCGGTGATGTCCGGCGGCTCGGTGTAGGCCCGGCCGCGCAGGAACGCCTCGAAGAACCGGGGCGGCTCGTAGATGTTGAGCTCGACGACTTCCGGAATGCCATCGCGCAGTTCGACATTCAGTGCGCCCTCGCCCTCGACCCGGGTGAGCGCACCCACCCGCAGGGTGCGGGTCGAGGCGTTGTTCGGGGTGGTCACGGGCTGTTCCGTTCAGTGGGCCTGTTCCGTTCGGCGGTGAACTGCGTGACGTTGAAGGTGTCGAAAACCCGGTCGACATCGTCGCCGGACATCCCGTCGCGGCGTAGCAGCGGGATCATCGCCCCCATGTTCGGGGTCGCCATCGGGCCGAAGCAGCCGTAGCAGCCACGGTGGTGACGCGGGCACAGCGCCCCGCAGCCGGCGTGGGTGACCGGCCCCAGGCAGGGGATGCCCTCGGCGACGGTGACGCAGGCGACCCCGGACCGCTTGCATTCGGTGCACACCGTGGCCGCGGGCAGCTTGGGTTTGCGACCCACCAGCAGGGCAGCCAGGGTGTCGAGCAGCTGACCCCGGTCGATCGGGCAGCCGCGCAGTTCGTAGTCGACCTGCACGTGCGCGGACGCCGGCGTGGAAGTCGCCAGCGTCGAGATGTACTCCGGGTGGGCGTAGACCACCGAGGTGTACTCGGCGACGTCGGCGAAGTTGCGCAGCGCCTGTATCCCGCCCGCAGTAGCGCAGGCGCCGATCGCCACCAGAACGCCGGTCTGCGCACGGATTTCGCGGATCCGCTGCTCGTCGTGGGCGGTGGTGATCGACCCCTCCACCAGCGAGACGTCGTAGGGTCCGCCCACCATCGCGCTGGAGGCTTCGGCGAAGGTGGCGATCTGCACCTGCTCGGCCAGCAGCAGCAGTTCGTCCTCGCAGTCGAGCACGGTCAGCTGGCATCCGTCGCACGATGCGAACTTCCACACCGCCAGGCTGGGGCCGCTCACATTCCCCGGTCGCTGCGCTCCTGCCCGCGGGGCCATCTACAGTTCCTCCACTTCCAGCAGGGGACGGGCGACGTCGTAACCGACGACCGGACCGTCGCGGCACAGCAGCAGCTGACCGAGCTGGCAGTGTCCGCACCAACCGATGCCGCACTCCATATTGCGTTCCAGCGATACCCGGATGTCGCGCTCAGCCAACCCTTTGGCCATCAGACCTTGAGCGCCGAAGCGCATCATCGGCTCCGGCCCGCACAGGAAGGCGGTGGTGCGATCCGGCTGCAGGGTCAGTCGGCGCAGCGGTTCGGTGACCAGCCCGGTTTCCCCCGGCCAGCCCTGGAGCGGCACGTCGACGGTCACGTGGACTTCCAGACGCGAATCCGCCTGCCAGGCAGCCAGTTCGGCGGTGTAGAGGAAATCGCGGGTGCCGCGGGCCCCGGCGATGAGAATGACCCGACCGTACTGATGACGCGCGGCCAGCGCGCCCAGCACCACCGGCCGAAGCGGGGCCAGTCCGACACCGCCGGCGACAATCACCAGGTCCCGGCCGGCCGCCTCCGCCAGCCCCCAGCTGGTGCCGAACGGTCCCCGCACACCCAGGGTGGTGCCCGGTTCGGCGGCGCACAGCGCTGCGCTGACTGCACCCACCGAACGGATGGTGTGGGTCAGCGTGCCGTCGGAGTTGATCCCACTGGTCGAGATCGCCACCTCGCCGACGCCGAACGCGTAGAGCATCATGAACTCGCCAGGCAGCGCATTCTGCAACACCGCGTCCACCGGTTCCAGGTGCAGGGTCACCGAGTCGGCGTTCTCCACCACCCGCGAGAGCACCCGGTAGGGCACCGGCGCCATCGCGGCGGTCGCGGCCGGTCGCCCCGTCACGGTCTCAGTCATCGTCGCGCTCCCGGGCGAACGTCGCCGTCTCTTCGGAGTGTTCGCTTGCGAACACTCCCATCTCCTCCGTGATGTCGATCCCGGTGGGGCACCAGGCGATACAGCGTCCGCAGCCCACGCATCCGGAGGTGCCGAACTGGTCGTGCCAGCTGCTCAGCTTGTGGGTCAGCCAGTGCCGGTAGCGCGACGGCCCGGACTTCCGCACCGGGCCTTCATGGACGAAGGTGAAGTCGAGTTCGAAGCAGGACGCCCATTCCATCCACCGCTCGGCATGCGTACCGGTCAGGTCGGTGACGTCCGACGTGCTGGTACAGAAGCACGTGGGGCACACCATCGTGCAGTTGCCGCACGTCAGGCAGCGGCTGGCGACGTCGCTCCAGTGTGCCGACTCACGCGAGTCGACGAGCAGCTGGCGCAGGTCCCCCGGCGGCATCTGCCGGCCCATTGCCGTTGCCGCAGAGGCGATCTCGGCGTCGGCGGCAGCGCGCTCATCGGGCTCGGCGGGCCGGTGCGGGATGGCCTCGAGCACCTCGGCGCCCTCCTCGCTACCGACCTCGACCAGGTAGCTGACCACGTCACCGCCGAGGCGTTCGGTCAGCGCGAGGTCATACCCGGGCCCGCAACCGGGACCGGTGCCCATCGAGGCGC
>JBAXUD010000029.1:0-15084 GCA_037129875.1 Mycobacteriaceae bacterium | reverse complement strand
GTATGTAGCCGGGTAGAGCACGTCCACCCGGGCATCTCCATCGCCGAACCGGTTCACACGTCCGAATCGCTGAGCCATGCTGTCGAAGGTGGCGAGATCGCAAACGAGGTGATCCGCCGAGATGTTGATGCCGACCTCGCCCGCTGAAGTGCAGACGAGATAGACCGTGCCGTCGTCAGCGACGCGGCCGAAGCGCCGTGGGTCGCTGGCGGGAACCGTCGGGGCGTGCGAGGCGGCGGGCGGACGGGGCACCGGCCGCGGCGGTCCCGGGCGCGGCCCGGGCCTGGGCGACGTGCTGACGGTCGTCTCGCCGACCGGCTCGGCGGGGGACTGTTCGGCCTGGGGTTCGTCGCTGGTCATGGACCTCACCTACCCTCTGCGCGGTGCTCCCGCGCGCCTGCCGCGCTAAGCGGCGCCGTTGCGTTGAGGCCCGCCACAGCGCGGCCGGCCACAACCGGTATTGAACCAGTTCGCCGATCCGGATGCCCCCCGGTTGGTATGTGCACTCGCCGCCCCGCCGGGGCGGCGGGCAATCTGGCTGGGAGGCCCGAGGGGAGTGCTTTGGTGGCCAGAGCCGGGCCGGAGTCCGTCGGCGGCTAGCGTGGGGGCGGTGTTGGCGGCCATCGCATTGACTCCTTCGGCCCCGGTTCTCGTTCCCGAACTTGCCGGCGCCGCGGCCGGTGAGGTCGCCGACTTCAGCGCTGCCGCCCGCGCCGCCGCCGCCACGCTGCCGCAGCGCTGGGTCGCCATCGGGGTCGGCCCGGCTGATCAGGTCTTCGAGCCGGACACCCGGGGGACCTTCGCCGGCTACGGGGTCGACCTGCCGGTGGCGCTGTCCGCGCAGGCTTCGCCCCGGATCAGTGCCTTGCCGCTGTGTGCGCTGCTGGCCGGCTGGCTGCGCGGGCAGGCCAACCCGCAGGCAGTGCTGCAGGTCCGGGTATACCCGGGCGACCTCGACGCCGATGCCGCGCTGGCCCGCGGCCGGCAACTGCGGGCGGCCATTGATGCGGCCTCCGACCCGGTCGGTGTGCTGGTGGTCGCCGACGGTGCCCACACCCTGACCCAGTCCGCACCCGGGGGCTACGACCCGGCGTCTGAGGCTGTTCAGGCCGAGCTGGACCACGCGCTGGCCAACGGCGACGCCGCCGCGCTGACCCAGCTGGCTGACGGGATCGTCGGGCGGGTCGCCTACCAGGTGCTGGCCGGCCTGGCCCCGCGGCCCGCCGCGGCGGTGGAGTTGGCTCGCGGCGCTCCCTACGGCGTCGGATACTTCGTCGGCACCTGGGACCCGGGCACGCGGCTTTGAGACCCTGTCCGTGAACCGGCCGATCGCGATCATCGGCCCCACCGGGACCGGAAAGTCCCAACTGGCACTTGAGGTCGCCGAGATCCTGAGCGGTCAGATCCCGGCCGAAGTGATCAATGCCGACGCGATGCAGCAGTACCGCGGAATGGATATCGGAACTGCGAAACTGCCTGTAGCGCAACGACTCGCCGTGCCGCATCACCAGCTTGATGTTCTCGACGTGACCGCCACCGCCACCGTCGCCCGCTACCAGCAGGCCGCCGTCGCCGATGTGGAGGCCGTCGTCGCCCGCGGTGCGGTGCCGATCATCGTCGGCGGGTCGATGCTCTACATCCAGTCACTGCTGGACAATTGGGCGTTTCCGGTAACCGACCCCGCGGTGCGCGCGCAATGGGAGAGCCGCCTCGCCGACTCCGGCACGGCTGCCCTGCACGCCGAACTGGCCCGGCGCGATCCCGCCGCCGCGGAGGCGATACTGCCCACCGATGGCCGGCGGCTGGTGCGGGCCCTGGAGGTCATTGAACTCACCGGTCAGCCGTTCGCCGCATCAGCGCCCAGTATCGGTGAGCCTCGCTGGAACACTGCGATCATCGGATTAGATTGGGACACAGCAACTCTCGACAAGAGGCTCGCCGTCCGAACCGACAGCATGTTCGACGCAGGTCTGGTCGGCGAGGTCCGGGCCCTGGTCGATCGCGGGCTGCGGGACGGCGTCACCGCGGCCCGCGCGCTGGGTTACGGGCAGGTGCTCGCTGCCCTCGATGCAGGCGCACGAACCGCCGACATCGACCGGGCCCGTGAACTGACGTTCGCCGGAACCCGACGCTACGTGCGCCGTCAGCGATCCTGGTTCCGGCGCGACCACCGCATCCGCTGGCTTGACGGAGCCTCCGACGGCCTCGCGACCGCCGCGCTGGCGCATTGGCGAGACGTATCCTGATCAGGTGATCCGCGCCGACGACGATGGGTCCGGCGCAGCCGGGACCGAGGAGTGGCGCCAATGATCTTCGCCAAGGGCCATGGCACCGAGAACGACTTCGTGGTGCTTCCCGACCTCGAGGGACAGCGTGATCTGGCGGCGTCGGTGGTCAGCGCGCTGTGCGACCGCCAACGCGGTTTGGGCGCCGACGGCGTGCTGCGCGTCCTCACCGCCGGAACTGCCGTCGACGCCGGCGTCCTGGACCGGCTGCCCGACGGCGTGGAGCCTGACAACTGGTACATGGACTACCGCAATGCCGACGGCTCGGTGGCCCAGATGTGCGGCAACGGCGTGCGTGTCTTCGCCCACTATCTTCACTCCAGCGGTCTGGAGCACCGTGAGGAATTCGTGGTCGCAACGCTGGCCGGTCCGCGACCGGTGGTGGTCCACCGAACCGACGAGTACCGCGCCGACATCACCGTCGAGATGGGCAAGGTCAACCTGCTCGGTAGCGCCGCGGCCACGGTCGGCGGGCGCCGGTTCATCGGCTTGGGAGTCGATGTCGGCAACCCGCACCTGGCCTGCGTGGTGCCGGAACTGACCGACGACGAGCTGGCCGGCCTGGATGTCGGTGCGCCGGTGGAATTCGACCGGGAACAGTTCCCCGACGGGGTGAACGTCGAAGTGCTCACGCGCGCCGCCGGTGGATCGGTGTCCATGCGGGTACACGAGCGAGGTGTCGGGGAAACCCGGTCCTGCGGCACCGGTACCGTGGCCGCCGCCGCCGCCGCCCTGGCCGATCAGGACGCGTCCACCGGATCCCTGCGGGTGCGGGTTCCCGGCGGTGAGGTCAGCGTCGAGATCACCGACACCACCAGCTTTCTGCGCGGGCCGTCTGTCCTGGTCGCGCGTGGGGACCTGTCCGACCGCTGGTGGGCCGATTGGGCCGGGCGCTGAGTGCGGCAGGGGACGTTTATTGAGGTGCGCGACGTTGTACCGGCGTGACACGATCGAAGTCCGCTATGACCGATCCTGACCTGACCCCTCCCGGCGCCGAGCCCAGCCTCGGCGAACTGGCCCTCGAAGACCGCGCCGCGCTGCGCCGCGTGGCGGGTTTGTCGACCGAACTCGCCGATGTCTCCGAGGTCGAGTACCGGCAACTGCGGCTGGAACGAGTCGTGCTGGTGGGGGTCTGGATGGAGGGAACCGCCGCCGACGCCGACGCCAGCCTGGCCGAACTGGCCGCACTGGCCGAAACCGCCGGCTCGGAGGTTCTCGAAGGCATGATCCAGCGGCGCGACAAACCTGACCCGGCCACCTATATCGGCTCCGGAAAGGCCCAGGAACTGCGTCAGATCGTCCTGGCCACCGGCGCCGACACCGTCATCTGCGACGGCGAACTGAGCCCGGCCCAGCTGAACGCGCTCGAAAAGGTGGTCAAGGTCAAGGTGATCGACCGCACCGCACTGATCCTGGACATCTTCGCCCAGCACGCCTCCAGCAGGGAGGGCAAGGCCCAGGTGGAACTGGCCCAGATGCAGTACATGCTGCCCCGGCTGCGCGGGTGGGGTGAATCGATGTCCCGCCAGGCCGGCGGACGGGCCGGCGGCAGCGGCGGCGGTGTCGGCACCCGCGGCCCCGGTGAGACCAAGATCGAGACCGATCGCCGCCGTATCCGGGAGCGGATGTCGCGCCTGCGCCGCGAAATCAAGGAGATGAAGCAGGTCCGCGACACCCAGCGCAGCCAGCGCCGCGGCAGCGAGGTGCCGTCCATCGCCATCGTCGGCTACACCAACGCGGGCAAATCAAGCCTGCTCAATGCGCTCACCGGGGCCGGTGTCCTGGTGCAGAACGCGCTGTTCGCCACGCTGGAACCCACCACCCGACGCGGCGAGTTCGATGATGGGCGCCCGCTCGTTCTCACTGACACCGTCGGGTTCGTGCGCCATCTGCCCACCCAGCTGGTCGAGGCTTTCCGCTCCACTCTTGAGGAAGTCGTCGACGCAGACTTGCTGGTGCACGTCGTCGACGGCTCCGATGTCAATCCGCTTGCGCAGATCGAGGCGGTGCGCCAGGTCATCGGCGAGGTGCAGGCTGACCATCATGCACCGCCGGCCCCGGAGTTGTTGGTAGTCAACAAGATCGATGCCGCGACGGAGCTGACGCTGGCGCAGTTGCGCCGGGTGATTCCCGGGGCGGTCTTCGTGTCCGCGCACACCGGTGAGGGGCTGGACAGGCTGCGCGCCCGGCTGGGCGAACTGGTGGAGCCGCGCGAGGTCGTCGTCGACGTGACGATTCCCTACACCCGGGGCGATCTGGTGGCCCGATTGCACGACGAGGGCCGCATCGATGCCACCGACCACACCGAAGACGGAACGCGGATTAAGGCGCGGGTACCGGCCGCGCTGGCCGCGGTCGTCGCCGGGTATGTGACCAACTAGTCACAGGCAGCCGTGGGCGACCAACCATCCGGTTGGTCTATCCTCGGTTGCGGATCGCGAAACACTCTGCCGGAGGTCACTGCCATGGCTAACGCCGTCAAATACACCCGCACCCTTTTCGAGCCCGAGCATGAACTGTTCCGGCAGTCCTACCGGGCATTCCTGGATAAGCACGTGGCGCCCTACCACGACCAGTGGGAGAAGGACAAGATCGTCGACCGCGGGGTCTGGCTGGAAGCCGGCAAGCAGGGATACCTGGGCATGGCAGTTCCCGAGGAGTACGGGGGCGGCGGCAACCCGGACTTTCGTTACAACACCATCGTCGTCGAGGAGACGGTCGCCGGCCGCTACAGCGGCCTGGGCTTCTCGCTGCACAACGACGTCGTCGCCCCCTATCTGCTGCACCAGACCAGCGAGGAGCAGAAGCAACGCTGGCTGCCGCAGTTCTGCACCGGCGAGATGATCACGGCCATCGCCATGACCGAACCCGGAACCGGCAGCGATCTGCAGGGGATCAAGACCAAAGCGGTCAGGGACGGCGACCACTACATCCTCAACGGATCAAAGACCTTCATCACCAACGGCATCAACGCCGACCTGGTCATCGTCGTGGCCCAGACCAATCCGGAGAAGGGCGCGCAGGGCTTCTCGCTACTCGGGGTCGAGCGCGGCATGCCGGGCTTCGAACGCGGACGCCACCTCGACAAAGTCGGACTGGACGCCCAGGACACCGCAGAACTGTCCTTCACCGACGTGAAAGTGCCGGTCGAGAATCTGATCGGCGAGGAGGGCATGGGATTCATCTATCTCATGCAGAACCTTCCGCAGGAACGGCTCTCCATCGCCATCATGGCCGCTTCCGCAATGGAGGCGGTCCTCGATGAAACCCTGCAATACGTCAAGGAACGCAAAGCCTTCGGCAAACCGATCGGTTCGTTCCAGAACAGCCGTTTCCTGCTCGCCGAATTGGCGACCGAGGCCACTGCCGTCCGCATCGTGACCGACGAATTCATCCGCCTCCACCTTGAGGGGAAGCTCACCGCCGACCAGGCGGCAATGGCCAAGTGGTGGACCACCGAGGCGCAGGTGAAGTTGATCGACCGCTGCCTGCAACTGCACGGTGGTTATGGCTATATGCGTGAATACAACGTCGCGCGGGCCTTCCTGGACGCGCGGGTGCAGACGATTTACGGCGGCACTACCGAAATCATGAAAGAAATCATCGGGCGCAGTCTGGGCGTCTGAGCGCCGAATAGGATCCCGGCTCACGATTTCGTTTGCGTACGGGTTGTATCTCGATTCGGAAACCGGATTCGGCAAATGCCCGCGTGTCGTGCCAAGCTTTTCCCGATATATGCGACTTTAGGTCGCAGGTATCACAGTGAGACGGGCATTGGCCCGAACGCGGAAGGGCAACGCAATGACGAGGGTGGCTAATCGGCTGAGCCGGACCATGAGGCGGTTCACGCTGGGCTTTGCGGCCACGGCCGCTGCTGCGGCGCTTCTCGTGCCTACCGCGGTCGCGAGCCCGGAGAGCGACGCCTCCGACGCTATCAACCAGTCCTGGCAAGCCGCCGGAGGATCGGATTCCCCGGTCGGCAGTAAGGACGGCGACGTCTTCGGGGTCGGCGACGGATTCGGGCAGAAGTTCAGCGACGGCAAGATCTTCTACACCCCCACCACCGGCGCACATCTCATCTTCGGCGCCATCCTCGACAAATACGAGTCTTTGGGTGGCCCGGCGGACAGTGACCTCGGTTTTCCCAACATCGACGAAGTCGCCGGCCTGGTGAGCTCGAAGAGCCAGGTCAGCACCTTCAGCGCCAGCGACAAACCCGCCATCTTCTGGACCGCCGACACCGGGGCCTGGGCGGTGCGCGGCGCCATCAATGCGGCGTGGGACAAACTCGGCGGATCGGCTGGAGCCCTGGGGGTTCCGACCGAGGACGAGCGCTACGACGGCGACGTGGTGAGCCAGAAGTTCACCGGCGGCTCGGTGTCCTGGAATCGGGTGTCCAACACCTTCACCACCGACCCACCCGCTTTGGCCGAAAAACTCGCGGGCTTGGAAGTCCCGTCCGACCCCACCACGTTGATCAGTCTGGCCTGGCGGACCACTGGTGGACTGGGTGGCCCCCTCGGCGCCAGGCAGGGTGAGCAGACCACCGTCGGCGACGGCGGGGCGGCCCAGGGCTACGCCGGCGGCAAGATCTTCTTCTCCCCGCAGACCGGTGCCCATGCGGTTACCGGAGCGATCCTGTCGAAGTACGAGTCCGTGGGCGGGCCGACGGGTGACCTCGGCTATCCGGTGGGTACCGAGGTCGACGGCGGCGTACCTAACAGCCGCGTGAGTTCCTTCAGTGCAGCCGACAAACCGGTGATCTTCTGGACGCCGGACAGCGGAGCAATCGTGGTGCGCGGAGCCATCAACGCAGCCTGGGCGAAGCTGGGCGGGGCCACCGGATCCCTGGGTGTGCCGACCAGCGAGGAGACCGTCAAGGGCGACACGGTGACCCAGACGTTCAGCGGGGGTGATCTCTCCTGGAACAACGCCACCAAGGAATTCAGTTCGAAGCCTGCGGATCTGGCGGCGGGGCTGTCAGGTTTGGAGATGCCCGATTCGGTGGCCCAGACCCCGGCCGCGCCGTCGTCGGGCAGCTCGGACGAGGGTGGCGGACGGCACTGGTGGTGGTTGGCGATCCTGCTGCCGGTGCTGGCGTTGCTGGGCCTGCTGGCCGTGCTGGCCCAGCGCCGGGCCGGCACACGCCGCCAGGTTGTCGAAGGTGGTCGCGCTGTTGAGTCTGACGACGACTTCTGGCCCGGGACGCGGATCCGCCACGACGAGCCGCGCTCTGAGCCCGGCGCGGGGCGTGACTACGGCATGTGGTCGCCTCCCGCTGTTGACGAGGCCATCGGCGAGTCGGACTTCGAATCCGACGAGGACGCAATTGACACCGCGCCCACCCGAATCCCTGAGGTTGAATCGACCGATGTGCATGAATTCCGTTCCCAGGCAGCGGAATTCGACACCGACGATTGGCTGGGCGCCTCGAGTTCCGGTGGCGGCCGGCATTCCGCGACCGCGGCGGTTTCTCCGGCGATGTGGCGGCTCGATCTTGATGAGGTCCCGCCGTCGCGGCACCGCCACGCGGCCGACGAGCCGGTAGCCGACGAGTATGTCGCCGAGGTCGTCGAGGACTTCCGAGTCGAGTCAGGGTTCGATCAGGCGCCGGAGGGGCCCGCCGATGAGCCGTGGCGGCCGGCCGATGAGCCGTGGCGGCCTGCCATCCACCTTCCGCTGGCCGATCCGTTTCAGTCCCCCGAGGGTTACGTGATCAAGGGCAACACGCACTCCGGTCTGTACTACACCCCGGATTCGGTGCTGTACGAGAACACGATCCCCGAGGTGTGGTTCGCCAGCGAAGAGCTGGCCGAGGGCAATGGATTCGTGAAGGCTCCCGAGTAACCGTCGGCCGGTCCCCGGGCCGGGCCCGTCGTCAGATCTTGCGGATCACGGTGACGACCTTGCCCAGGATCGCGGCGTCATTACCCGGAATCGGGTCGAACGCCGGATTGTGAGGCATCAGCCACACCTGGCCGGCCGTCCGCTTGAAGGTCTTCACTGTGGCCTCGCCATCGATCATCGCGGCGACGATATCGCCGTTGTCGGCGACATTCTGTTGCCGGATCACCACCCAGTCGCCGTCGCATATCGCGGCGTCGACCATCGATTCGCCGACCACCTTCAACAGGAAGAGCGCACCCTCGCCGACGAGTGCGCGCGGTAGCGGGAAGACGTCCTCGACAGCCTCCTCGGCCAGGATCGGACCGCCGGCGGCGATTCGTCCCAACACGGGAACGAACGCGGGCTCCGGCAGCGCGTCGGAGCCGGCGACGTCGGTCACCACCGGTGCGGCGCCCTCCTCTGACCCCCGGACGTCGACCGCGCGGGGCCGGTTGGGATCGCGGCGCAGATAGCCCTTGCGCTCGAGGGTTCGCAGCTGGTGGGCGACTGACGAGGTCGAGGTGAGGCCGACGGCGTCACCGATCTCCCGGATGCTCGGCGGGTAGCCGCGGGTGGTCACCGACGCGCGGATCACGTCAAGGATGGTCCGCTGACGTTCGGTCAGCGCGGCCGCTGCGACCTTGGTCGCGGGTGTCTGCGTGCTATCGCTCATGCGGGCGAATGTATCGGGGATCGACGTGATTATCAAACATGTGTTCGACGTGTCGCCCGGTTGATTTCGGGAGAAACCCCCGGCAGCACGATTTGTCGGAGGGCTGTCCTATCGTCGGACACGCTCGATCAAATGTTCTATATCGAACACATGAGCGAGTACTGTTTCGAACACAAGAGCGAATCAATGCGGGAAGGGGACGGACATGACGGTTCTGGACGATAGGGAGCTGGCGGACTGGTATGCGATGGCCGTCAGCCCGCCGGATGGCCCGGTTCGAAGCCGCGGCCGTGCCATGTCGTACCGTCCGGGCCCCGTGCGGCCCCCGGTCGCGCCGCTGCGCTACCGCGGGAGTGGCGTCGCGGTGTCCTGTGCGGCGCACACCCGCCGCCCGGTGAGCGCGACGGTGACGGTGGGGCTGGCCGCTGTGGCCGCGCTGATCACCCTGTGGCTGGGATCGCTGGCCCACTTCAGCGGCGACCGCGCTGCCGCCCCTGCGCAGATTCCGGACCGGTTGGCCGTCGTTCAGGTGCAGGCCGGCGAGACGCTGCGGCATCTGGCCGGGCGGGTGGCCCCGGATTCCCCTGTCGGGCAGGTCGTCGACCGGATCCGTGACCTCAACGACCTCGATTCGGCAGCTGTCGATGCCGGCCAGACCCTGATCGCCCCGATCGGCTAGGCGGGGGTGGTCGGTGAGCGCCGAAACAGTTGCGGCCGCAAGCGGGCTGGGCGCCGCTGCTGAAATCCGCCGTGCGCTGATGGCACAGTCCCTCTGCGCGCAGGTAGGCTCTGTCACGACTCGAGCGGTGGGCTGCGGGGGAGAGGGAGCAGTCATGCACTGTCCTTTCTGCCGGCACCCGGATTCCCGCGTCGTCGATTCCCGCGAGACTGACGAAGGCCAGGCGATTCGCCGTCGGCGGTCCTGTCCGGAGTGCGGCCGACGATTCACGACGGTGGAGACTGCCGTGCTCGCTGTCGTCAAGCGCAGCGGCGTCACCGAACCGTTCAGCCGGGAGAAGGTCATCAGCGGGGTGCGGCGTGCCTGCCAGGGCCGCCAGGTGGACGACGACGCCCTCAACCTCCTGGCCCAGCAAGTCGAAGACAGTATCCGCGCCGGCGGCTCCGCCGAGGTTCCCAGCAACGAAGTCGGTTTGGCGATCCTCGGGCCGTTGCGCGAACTGGATGAAGTCGCTTATCTCCGATTCGCCTCGGTGTACCGGTCGTTCTCCTCGGCCGAGGACTTCGAGCGCGAGATCGAGGCACTGCGTGCTCACCGCGAGGTCGGCACCGCGCGCTGAGCGGCGTCAGGGAAGCTGCCGAACCCCGTCGTTGACCACTCGCCCCGACACCTCCACCCAGCCCTCGGGACTCCACGTCGTGAAGATCTGTGACCCCTTGCCCTGGGTGATGGTCAGGTCGCGACTGAGGTAATCGCTGATGCGCACCGCCGCCGAACCGGTCGCTTCATCCTCGGGCACACCGAGATTCACCGCGAACATCCTCGACCGCAGGTGGCCCGCATCTCTGTCGGTCCAGGTCCACAGGTAGTGCTCGATATCGTCGGGGAAGTCCGACGGTGCGGCGGCTTCAAGCTCGGCCATCGATCCCATCTGGTGTACGGCGAACTCCGGCCCCCATTCCGAACGTGCCACCACCGCGGTCAGGTCATCGGAGTATCGGACCGCGACGATTCCCGCCGGAACCTGCAGCGTGTGTATCGGTGTGCCGCGCTGGCTTAACCACCACGCCGCGCCCACCGTGGGGTGTCCGGCGAACGGCAATTCGGTTGACGGGGTGAAGATCCGGGCGCGCGCGGTGGTGGAGCCGTCCGCAGGCAGGTCGATGAATACCGTTTCGCTGTAACCCAATTCCGCCGCAATCGCCTGACGCCGGACAGCGGGGACTGCGGCGGCGTCTACGACTCCGAGCGGATTACCGAAATTGCCGGCGGCGTCGGTGAACACCCGAAGAACCGTGACATCGATACCCATGTACCGACACTACCGCCGCGGGATTCGAGGGCCGGCGTACCTCAGCCCTCTGGATCCTCGGTGGGATCGCTCTTGTAATCGTCGGCATGCTCAGCCAGGAAGCGCTCGAACTCCGCACCCAACTCATCTCCGCTGGGCAGGTCTTCATCGCGGGCCAGCAGTGACCGGTTCTCCTGGGCTGCAACGAATGCGTCGTACTGGTGTTCCAGCGCCTCGACCACCTGCGCGACTTCCGGAGAGGCTTCCACCTGTTCGTCGATCCTGTTGCGCACCACCGCCGCGGCTTCGTTCAGCGCGCGCAACGGGAACTGCAGTGACGCCGACGTGGCGACCTGTTCGAGCAGCGCTTCGGCGGCGGCGGGGTAGTCGGACTGTGCCAGGTAGTGCGGCACGTGCACGGTGAAACCGACCGACTCGTGTCCGTGCTGGGCCATCCGGAATTCCAGCAGGTTCGACGCGCTGCCGGGCACCTGCACCTCACCGACCCAGGGCTGGTGGCCGGCGATCAAATCGCGGTTACTCGAGTGTGCTGTCATCGTCACGGTGCGAGTGTGTGGGACCGCCATCGGGATGGCGCCCAGGCCGACGGTCCGACGCACGCCCAGTCGCTCGGCCAGCAGTCGAACCGCGGTGACGAACCGCTCCCACTGCAGATCCGGTTCCAGCCCGGCGAGCAGCAGAAAAGGCGTGCCCAGGCTGTCGCGCAGCGCGTACAGATTGAGGTGAGGATCGTCGTAGTCGGTGAAGTGATCGACCTTGAACGTCATCAGCGGTCGACGGGACCTGTAGTCCAGCAGGTCGTCGATGGCGAAAGATGCGACGAGTTCACTGTCCAGCGCGCCCTTGAGGTGTTCAGCAGCCAGGCGCACGGCGTGGCCGGCATCGGAGAATCCCTCCAACGCGTGAATCAGCACCGGACCCTGCCCGCCTGTAGACGTCAGCTGCGGACCCGGAAACTCCAGTTCATACATCCGGCCACCGGAATCGATGTTGCCTTGCTCGTCAGGCATAGTGCCTCCTCGCTTTACCCACGTTGAATAACGCTCTGGCGGTCGCACTCGTTCCCGATCACGGACTTGGGTTCAGCGCATGTATCTGACTACCACGACAGCCCGACGGCATCCACCGCGCGGGCGCCATCCCCAGAGTCGGTTCCATCCACAGCGGCATCGCGTCGCAACCTTTCCGGCAGCCGTTCCGACGGGGGCCGCTGACAGCGTCGGGGCCATGCCGACACATCATCCGGAGTTCCGCTTCACCCGCCCGGGCGCACTCATCGCCGCCTTGCCCGCCGTCCTGGGCTTTGTCCCGGAGAAGTCGCTCGTTCTGGTCGCCCTGGAGGAGGGGCGCATGGGCGCGGTCATGCGAGCCGACCTCTCGGCCGATCTGCCTGACAACCTGGACCGGCTCGCCGAGCTTGCGGCCACCTCCGGCGCGGACACGGTGGTGGCGGTGATCGTCGATGACGAGGGCGCGTTATGCCCCATGTGTTCCGCCGACCATCGCGTGTTGTGCGACGCGCTCGCGACGGCGCTGGATGACCGCGGTGTGGGCCTCTACGGGGCGCACGTGGTCGACCGGGTCGAGGCCGGCGGCAGCTGGTATTGCGTCGACGGCTGTGGAGCCAGTGGGGAGGTTGAGGACCCGACGGCCTCGCCGATGGCGGCCGCTGCTGTCCTCGACGGCCGTCGGCTCTATGCGCGCCGCTCCGAGCTGCACGCGGTCATCGCCGCAGTCGATGAGGCCCGCTCCGCCCGACTCGTGGAGCCCATCCGGGCGCAGGCCGCGGCGCGCAGCGCCCAGTGGCAGGCCGACCCCGACGGACGCGGCCGGCGTGATGTCGAGAGGGCCATCGAGGTGGCGGCACGGGTGCTGGAGGGTCGCGAACCGGCCGACGTCGAGCTCGCTGAACTTGCCTGCGGGCTCACCGACGTCGCCGTGCGTGACACGTTGTATGCGCTGGCGGTCGGAGCGGAGGCGGCGGCGGCCGAGGCGCTGTGGGCCCTGCTGGCCCGCACCCTGCCGGACCCTTGGCGAGTGGAAGCCCTTGTCTTATTGGCGTTTTCGGCCTACGCCCGCGGTGACGGACCGCTGGCGGGCATTTCACTGGAGGCGGCTCTGCGCAGCGACCCCGAGCACCGAATGGCCGGGATGCTCGACGCCGCCCTGCAATCCGGGATGCGCCCGGAACAGATACGCGAACTGACCGGCACCGGTTACCGGCTTGCCAAGCGCCTCGGTGTGCGTCTTCCGCCGCGACGAATGTTCGGCAGAGCCGTTTAGACCTTCTCGACCTTCACTGCGTGGGCCATATCGTGCGGTAGCTCGACGTTCTCATGACCGCCCACCATGATGGTGACGTCGCCGTCGAGACCGGTGTGGACCAGCACCCGGGCGTTGGGAACCACACCCGCCTCCTTGAGCCGGCTGATCAGCGCGACATCGCCCTGAACGTGCTCGGTCAACTGCCGGACGACCACCGCCACCGCGTCTCCGATGGGCAGTTCGGTCAATCTGACCAGGTCGGCGCGGTCGGGCCCTCCGAAGGTGTCCTCCAGGCCGAGCAGCGCCAGGCCGGGAATCGGGTTGCCGAATGGCGACACCATGGGGTTGTCGAGCACCTGCACCAGGCGGCGCTCGACGTCCTCGCTCATGACATGCTCCCACCGGCATGCCTCGGCATGGACTTCCTCCCAGGGCAGCCCGATCACGTCGACCAGGAGGCGTTCGGCCAGACGGTGCTTGCGCATCACCGAGATCGCCAGCCGTCGCCCCTTGTCGGTCAGTTCCAGATGCCGGTCACCGGCCACCCGCAGCAGGCCGTCGCGCTCCATCCGCGACACCGTCTGGCTGACGGTGGGCCCGCTCTGCTCCAGCCGCTCGGCGATACGCGCGCGCAATGGCACCACGCCCTCTTCTTCGAGGTCGTAAATGGTGCGCAGGTACATCTCCGTGGTATCGACCAGATCATTCATTAGGGCACCCTTCCTCGCAGGCTGAGTCTACTTGCCTGGCTGCTCAGAACGGTTCGTCGCGGCAGCAGGCTGCCGCGAACGCAAGTGTGCCCGCCGGAAACACCGGCGGGCACACTGGGAGTTGGGCTTTGGGTCAGCTCGCGTAGGAGCGGAGTTTGTCGGCCCGCTCGCCGTTGCGGAGTTTGGTCATCACTTCGCGCTCGATCTGACGCACCCGTTCGCGGGACAGGCCGAACAGCTTGCCGATCTGGTCCAGGGTGCGGGGCTGGCCGTCGTCGAGGCCGAACCGCAGCCGGATCACCTGCTGCTCGCGTTCATCGAGGGTGGCCAGCACGTGGCGGATGTCTGTGTGGAGCAGCTCGGCGATCACCGCGTTCTCCGCTGACATCGCTTCGGCATCTTCGATGAAGTCACCGAGCGGGGCCTCTTCATCGCTGCCGACCGGCATATCCAGGCTGACCGGATCGCGGCTGTGTTCCAGAAGATCGTTGATCTTCTCCACCGGAATGCCCGACTCTTCGGCAAGTTCCTCGTCGGTGGCTTCGCGTCCGAGGCTCTGGTGCAGCTCGCGCTTTATCCGGGCGAGTTTGTTGACCTGCTCCACCAGATGGACGGGTAGGCGGATGGTGCGGCTCTGGTCGGCCATCCCGCGGGTGATGGCCTGACGGATCCACCATGTGGCGTAGGTGGAGAACTTGAATCCCTTGGCGTAGTCGAACTTTTCCATCGCGCGAATCAGGCCGAGGTTGCCCTCCTGGATGAGGTCCAGCAGCGGCATGCCCCGACCGGTGTAGCGCTTGGCCAGCGAGACCACCAGGCGCAGGTTGGCCTCAAGCAGGTGCCGACGCGCAGCCTGCCCGTCGCGGACCACGATGGCCAGGTCGCGTTTGCGGCTCTCACTCAGGCGTTTTCGGGTATCCAGCAGGTGCTGGGCGTAGAGGCCGGCCTCGATGCGCTTAGCCAGTTCCACCTCGTCCTCGGCGGTCAGCAGAGCGGTTTTTCCGATCCCGTTCAGATACACGCGCACGAGGTCGGCAGCGGGACTCTGGGCGTCCAGATCGCTGTCGAACCGGGAAGTGGTGGCGTTTGCCATGGGGTGCCTCCTGATCGGCTCCGACTATCGAACTGTCCAACGCTCGACTGGAGGGAAGAGTTCCCACGCGGAGGCCATCTCACACGGCCTGAACTGCGTATATAGAAACCCGATTTAAGAATGTGCTGAGAAATCCCGGTGACGGGTCAGTAGGCGCGTTCTTCGCCCGGTTGCGTAGCGC
>JBAXUD010000289.1:0-4694 GCA_037129875.1 Mycobacteriaceae bacterium | reverse complement strand
TCGGCGAGTACGAACTCTTCGATGCCCTTCGCGACGAATGGCTGCAGCAGCGCTATTTCGACGTCCACGTCGAATACGCCAAGGCCACCCCGGAGGACCTCTACTGCCGGATTACGGTGACCAACCGCGGTCCCGATGCAGCACCGATCCATGTGCTGCCGCAGCTGTGGTACCGGAACACCTGGTCGTGGAACCCCGGCGACTCCGCACCGCGGATCACCAAGTCTGCCAACGGCTCCGCCGAGACGACCCATCCGGATCTCGGCGATCGCTGGTTCTGGGTCACGACCTCCAGCGGCGACGTTCCGCCGCTGCTGTTCTGTGAGAACGAGACCAACAACGAGTTGCTGTTCGAAGCGCCGAACGTCTCGCCGACCGTCAAAGACGGGATCAATGACTACGTCGTCCACGGTGATCAGGACGCCGTGAGCCTGACCGAGGGCAGCAAGGTCGCCGCGCACGTGACAACGACACTGCAGGCCGGCGAGAGCTTGACCGTGACGGTGCGTTTCGCCACCGCCGAACTGATGCGCCCGTTCGACGACGCCGACACGGTGCTGGCGATCCGCAAGGCGGAGGCCGACGAGTTCTACCAGGATCTGGCCGCCCCGGACCTGACGGTCGACGAGCGACTGGTGCAACGTCAGGCCCTTGCCGGACTGTTGTGGTCCAAGCAGTTCTACAACTACCGGGTACGGCGCTGGCTCAAGGGCGATCCAGGACAGCCGGCAGCCCCGGAGGAGCGATGGACCGGCCGCAACACCGACTGGCAACACTTCGCCGTCAGCAATTTGATCCTGATGCCCGATGCGTGGGAGTACCCCTGGTTCGCGTCCTGGGACTTGGCATTTCACTGCGTGACCATGGCCCTGATCGACCCCGACTTCGCCAAGCAACAGGTCCTGATTCTGCAGCAGTCCACGGCGCAGCACCCGCACGGTCAGCTCCCCGCCTACGAGTGGTCCTTCGGCGACACCAACCCGCCGGTGCACGCCTGGGCGGCCTGGCAGGTCTACCAACTCGACCGGCTGCAGAACGGCGTCGGGGATAGGGACTTCCTGGCGCGGGCCTACCGTTCGGCCACATTGAACGCCATGTGGTGGCTGAACCAGAAGGACAACTCCAACCGGGGCGTCTTCGGCGGCGGCTTCCTCGGCATGGACAACATCGGCGTCTTCGATCGGGACCTCCCGCTGCCGACCGGAGGGGAACTGGCCCAGGTGGACGGCACCGCCTGGATGGCCGCCCTGATGTTTCATCTGCTGGAGATGACGATCGAACTCTCCGAGCAGGAGCCGAACTACCTGTTCATGTTCGGCCGGTGGCTCTGGGATGCCTGGCTCATCGCCAACGCCCTGGAGAAGGGCAGCGGCCAGGTCAGCTTCTGGGACGAGGAAAACGGTTTCTATCACGACGTGATCGAAATCCCTGACCGCGGAAGCCGTCTGCTCGCGGTGTTCTCGATGCAGGGAATCGTGCCACTGTTCGCCGCGATCGCGATTCCGGTGACCGCAGTCGAAGCGGTGCAGACGATCAACGCTCGCCTTGACGAGCTGTCGCGCGTCTACGAGCACACCGACCGAGATGTCAAGCTCCAGTTGGACGGAGGAGACGGCTCCCACGTGATGTTCGGGGTCGTAGGCCAGGACCGGCTCGCGGCCATCCTCAAGCGACTACTGGATCCGGATCAGTTTCTGTCGCCCAACGGGATTCGGTCAATGTCCAAGTACCACAAGGACAATCCCTACACCTACCGGGTCAACGGAGAAGGCCACGCGGTCAGCTACCAGCCCGCCGAGTCACGCAGTCGGATGTTCGGCGGAAACTCCAACTGGCGCGGTCCGGTCTGGCTGCCGATGAATTTCCTGTTCGTCCAGGCGCTCGACTCCTACGCCCGGTTCCTCGGCGACACCTTCACCGTCCCCGATCCGGCTGACCCGACCCGGATGATCACACTCGACAAGGTCGGCGACCAGATAGCTCGCCGCCTCACCGGACTGGTCGTACGCGACGAGAACGGACGGCGTGCGATACACGCCGACAATGATTACTTCCAGAACGATCCGCATTGGCGAGACCTGGTGCCGTTCTATGAGTATTTCCACGGCGACACCGGCCGTGGACTTGGAGCCAGTCACCAGACCGGCTGGACCGCCACGATTGCTCTGCTGCTGCAGTTCCGCGGCAAGTTGCGATTCGACTAGCGGTCGCCTGCAAGGTCTGACTGACCCGAAGGCGGGCAAAAATCCCCCCACCGCCGCCGGGGACTACGCGCACTTGGCCACGTGCTGTCCGGTTCGTTGTGAGTTGATCCGCGAGCGCCACGGCAGGCCGTCGGGAAGACTGCAAAGGGTGATGCGCACACTGCCTCTGCTCGCCGCCGTCGTAGTGCTGGCAGGCTGCGGCACCACCGTCGCCGGGAGGCCGGCCGCCCTGTCCGGCCCGGCCGAACCGGCGGTCCAGCCGGTGCAGTGGGGCCCGTGTGAGGCGGACGGCGACCTGCCCCGCGGCGCCCAGTGCGGTGAACTCAGCGTCCCGGTGGACTACTCCCAGCCCGACCTGGACGTCGCCACCCTGGCGCTGATCCGGATTCCGGCCACCGGCAACAAGATTGGCTCGCTGGTGATCAACCCGGGTGGCCCCGGGGACTCCGGCGTCGACACGGCCGTCGAAATGGTGGACGACGTTCCTACCGAGGTCCGCCAGCGCTTCGACCTGGTCGGGTTCGACCCCCGCGGCGTGGGCTCCTCGACGCCGGCGGTGTCGTGCAACTCCGACGCCGACAACGACGCCTTACGCGCCGATCCGCAGGTGGATTACAGCCCGGCCGGGGTGGAGCACATCGAGACCACCGAAAAGCAGTTCGTGCAGCGCTGTGTGGACAAGACGGGCAAGGACTTCCTGGCCAACGTCGGCACCGTCAACGTGGCGCGCGACCTCGACCGGCTGCGCGCCGCCCTCGGTGACGACCAGCTGACCTACCTCGGGTACTCCTACGGCACGCTGATCGGGTCGGCCTACGCCGAGGCCTATCCGGACAAGGTGCGCGCGATGATCCTTGACGGAGCAGTCAATCCCGACACCGATCCGATCCAGTCCAACATCGACCAGGCGGCGGCATTTCAGAAGGCGTTCAACGACTTTGCGGCCGACTGCGCCAAGGACTCACGCTGCCCGCTGGGCAGCGATCCGGCCAAGGCCGTCGCCGTCTACCACGACCTGGTGGACCCGCTGGTGACCAAACCCGCCAAAACCACCGATCCGCGCGGCCTGGGCTACAGCGACGCCATCACCGGCACCGCCGCCGCGATGTACACCCCGACGCTGTGGAGCCACCTCACCGAGGGGCTAAGCGAATTGGCCAAGGGCCGCGGCGACACGCTGCTGGACCTGGCCGACAGCTACTGGGACCGCGACGAGGACGGCCACTACTCCAACGCCAACGACGCGCTGGTGGCGGTCAACTGTGTGGATCAGCCGCAGATCACCGACCGCGCCAACGCGATCGAGGAGGACCGCCGGATCCGGGAGGTGTCGCCCTACAGCAGTTACGGGCAGTTCACCGGCAATGCGCCGCTGGACATCTGCGCATTCTGGCCGGTGCCGCCGACCAGCGGCCCGCACCAGGCGTCGGCGCCGGGCCTGCCGCCGGTACTAGTGGTCTCGACCACCGACGACCCGGCCACGCCGTACCAGGACGGTGTGGATCTGGCCAAGCAACTCAAGGGGGCGTTGTTGACCTACAAGGGAACTCAGCACACGGTGGCCTTCGAGGGCGACGCGTGCGTGGACAAGTACGCGCTTGCCTACCTGGTCGATCTCACCGTGCCGCCGCAGGGTGCCACGTGCTGAGCACCACCACTGGCCGCGGCCCAGGCAGGCGCCGTGGCTGAGTGGGTCGCCGATCCGTTGCTGTTGGGTCAACGTGTCGTGGCGATCCTGGAGACCGGGCTGCGGACCGCCACCTACAAGCTGGCGACGCTGATGGCGTTGATCGATCACTGCATCGAGAACCTGCCCGACGGCGCCGAAGACGAGCTCGCGGTGCCGATTCCCGGGCTGGCGCGCCGGGTCCTGGAGATCTATTGGCGGCAGGTTCGCCCCTTCGACGGCCACGAGTTGCGGCAATCAACCCAGCCTCGGGCGCGAATTCTCGCCGCAGCCAACGACTTACGCGAAGCAGCGGGTCCAGGTGCAGCAGGGTTGTCCGTCGATGTCGCTGCGATGCGGGCACCGCAGGCCTATCGGCGGGCGGTTGACGAAATCACACTGTGCCTGGCCCAACAGCCGCTGCACCGACTGCAGCGCCTGCCCGGGGCGCCGAGTTCCGACTGCTTCCTCTATGACGACTCCTTCCTGCACGACCAGGTGTCGCGGGCGACGCTGCGTTCCCACGATGAACGGATCGTCCTGAAGCCGGGCGTGGCGCACGGCCTGGCCCGGCTGGCCGGACTGCTCAAGCCGGCCCTGGAGATCATGTGGGTCGACGACGTGCGGCGGATGAACAAGTTCCTGGACGACGACGTTCCCGACGTCGCCGGCCACCTGTTCGGCCGGGGGCGCACCGCCCTGGCCGCGGTGCGCGAACCGTTCAAGGAGGCGTTCGGACCGCACTGCTTCTACTGCAGCACGCATCTGTCCGACGGCAACCCGATCGACCACGTGCTGCCCTGGTCGCTGGTGGGTATCGACGG
>JBAXUD010000288.1:0-4714 GCA_037129875.1 Mycobacteriaceae bacterium | reverse complement strand
GCCGCGGCCGGCACCGGGCTGGGTGCGGTGCGCATCGACTCCGGCGACCTCGGGGTGCTGGCCCGCCAGGCGCGCGATCAACTCGACGCGCTGGGGGCCACCGCGACCCGGATCGTGGTGTCCGGCGATCTCGACGAGTACTCCATCGCCGCGCTGCGCGCCGAGCCCGTCGACACCTACGGCGTGGGCACCTCAGTGGTCACCGGTTCGGGCTCCCCGACCGCGAGCATGGTCTACAAGCTGGTGGAGGTCGACGGCCTGGCGGTGCAGAAACGCAGTCTGCGCAAGGAATCCCACGGCGGCCGCAAGGCCGCCCTCCGGTTGTCCAGGCCGTCGGGCACGGTCGTCGAGGAGCTCGTTTACCCGGCGGCGCAGCCCCCGGAGGTCGCCGAGCCGTCGCGCGTGCTGACGGTCCCCTTCGTGCGCGGCGGGCAGCTGCTGGCGCAGACCGATCTGGAGGCGGCACGCGGCCTGGTCGCCGAGGGTCTGCACAGCCTGCCGTGGGAGGGCCTGGCCCTCTCGCACGGCGAGCCGGCGATCCCGACCCGGGCGGTACCGCTGCGGTGAGCGACGGGGAGCTACCCCCGGTCGCCGAACTGCTGCAGCGCGCGGTGACGGCGCTGGGCGGTGCGCAGCGGGCCGGCCAGGTGCAGATGGCCGAGGCGGTGGCGCAGGCGTTCGCCACCGGCGAGCACCTTGCGGTGCAGGCCGGCACGGGGACCGGCAAGTCGCTGGCCTACCTGGTGCCGGCGATCGCGCGGGCCGTCGCCGATAACGCCCCCGTGGTGGTGTCCACTGCGACCATCGCGTTGCAGAGCCAGCTCGTCGATCGCGACCTGCCCCGGCTGGTCGACGCGCTGGCCGATGCCCTGCCCCGCCGGCCCACCTTCGCGCTGCTGAAGGGCCGACGAAACTATCTGTGCCTCAACAAGATCCACAGCGGACCCGGCGAGGACGAGCCCGCGCAGGACGAACTCTTCAGCCCGGCCGGCGCGGCAGCCGTCAGCGCCCTCGGCCGCGACATCGTGCGCCTGACGAAGTGGGCTTCGGAAACCGAGACCGGCGACCGCGACGAGGTGCGTCCCGGCGTGCCGGAACGGTCCTGGGCACAGGTCAGCGTCTCGGCCAGGGAATGCCTCGGCGCGGCCCGCTGCCCGTACGGCGTCGACTGCTTCGCCGAGAAGGCGCGCGCCAAGGCCGCCGACGCCGACATCGTGGTGACCAACCACGCGCTGCTCGCCATCGACGCGATCGCGGAGGCGACGGTGCTGCCCGAACACGACTTCCTCGTCGTCGACGAAGCCCACGAGCTCACCGACCGGGTGACCTCGGTGGCGACCGGGGAGCTCACCCCCGCCCCGCTCGGCGTGGCGGTTCGCCGGGCCGCGCGACTGATCGGGCCGGAACTGACCCAGCGTCTGGAAGCCTCCGTCGCCATCCTCTCCTCGGCGATTCACGACGCACAGCCCGGCCGGATCGACTATCTCGACGACGAGTTGGCCACCTATCTCACGGCGCTGCGCGATTCGGCGGCCGCCGCGCGCGCCGCCGTCGATCCCTCGCCTGCCGATCCCCAAGCCGCGGCCGCCCGCGCCGAGACCATCGCCGCGCTGAGCGAGATCTGCGATACCGCCGCGCGGGTGCTGGCGTCGTTCGGCCCGGCGATCCCTGACCGCGCCGATGTGGTGTGGCTCGACCACGAGGAGCTTCCGGCGGGCAGGAGCGCAGCGACCCGGGGATCAGTTTCGGGAACGACCATCCCCGTCCTGCGGGTGGCCCCCCTGACGGTGGGCGCACTGCTGGCGGAACGGGTGTTCGGCACTGCGACGGCGGTGCTGACCTCGGCGACACTGACGGTCGGCGGATCCTTCGAGGCGATGGCCGACGCGTGGGGACTGTCCGAGTCGACGATGCCGCCGAGGAACGAGGCGGAGGAGGAGCGAGGCACGAGATCCGGTGGCCCGGCCTGGCGTGGACTGGATGTCGGCTCGCCGTTCGACCACGCGAAGTCCGCAATCCTCTACATCGCGGCGCATCTGCCGCCGCCCGGGCGCGAGCCGGGCTCGCCCGATCAACTCGACGAGATCGCCGGTCTCATCGAGGCGTGCGGCGGGCGCACGTTGGGACTGTTCTCATCCATGCGCGCGGCCAGGACCGCCGCCGAAGCCATGCGCGAACGGCTCGACACCCCGGTGCTGTGCCAGGGCGACGACGCCACCGCCGCGCTGATCGAGCAATTCACCGCCGACCCGACGACGTCGCTGTTCGGAACGCTGTCGCTGTGGCAGGGCGTCGACGTCCCCGGGCCGTCATGCTCGCTGGTGATCATCGACCGCATCCCGTTCCCCCGCCCGGACGATCCACTCCTGACCGCCCGTCAGCGGGCCGTGGCGGCCCGTGGCGGCAACGGGTTCATGGCGGTTGCCGCCAGCCACGCGGCGCTGCTGCTGGCCCAGGGCGCCGGGCGACTGCTGCGCCGCGGCGACGACCGCGGCGTGGTGGCGGTGCTGGATTCGCGAATGGCCACCGCGCGGTACAGCGGCTACCTGCGCGCGTCGCTGCCGCCCTTCTGGACGACCACCGATGCCACCTTGGTCAGAAATGCGCTGCGCCGGCTGCGCCCGCCCGGCGAGGGCTGAGCCCGTGCCGCACGTGGCGAACTATTGTTGTCACATGCTCCGGCCCACAAAGTTGTCCCGTCTGCTCGTCGCGATGAGTGCCGTGACGCTGCTGGCCGGCTGCGGCACGGCCGTGACGGGGCGGGCCGTTTCGGTTTTCGAGGATCCGTTCAAGGTCGGCGGGCTGCCGGCCAGCGACGGCCCGACCGGACTGCGCCCGGACGCCAAGCCGGAATCCCGCCAGGTGAAGGGCACCGACGGCGGCGAGATCGACAAACTCGCCGGACAGTCGGTCAGCGACCTCGAAGAGTTCTGGAAGTTCGCCTACCCGGACACCTTCGACGGGGAACTCCAACCCGTCGCCGCGCTGTACTCCTGGGACTCCGACGCCTACCGCGGCACCTTCTGCGGGGACACCACCGAGGGACTGGTCAACGCGGGCTTCTGCGAGAAGGACAACACCATCGGCTGGGACCGCACCGTCCTGATGCCGTCATTGCGAGATTCCTACGGCGACATGGCCATCACCATGGTGCTGGCCCACGAGTACGGCCACGCGCTGCAGAAGCAGGCGACCCTGAACCCGAAGGGCGTTCCGACGTTGGTGGCCGAGCAGCAGGCCGACTGTCTGGCCGGGGTGTACATGCGCTGGGTCGCCGAAGACAAGTCCCCCCGCTTCACCCTGAGCACCGGCGAGGGATTGAATAATCTTCTGGCAGCGATGATTTCGTTCCGCGATCCGCTGCTCTCCGAGAACGATTACTACGATTCCGGCGACGAGCACGGCTCGGCGTTCGAACGCATCTCGGCGTTCCAGTTCGGCTTCACCGACGGCGCCGCGGCCTGCGCCGGGATCACCATCAAGGAGATCAAACAGCGCCGCGGCGAGCTGCCGGTCGAGCTGCCCTCCGACCAGAACGGGGAACTGCCCGTCACCGAGGAGTCCGTCAAGTCCCTCGTCGATGCCTTGAACCTGGTCTTCAAGCCGAAGGAGCCGCCCAAGTTGAGCTTCGATGCCTCCTCGGCATCGACGTGCCCGGACGCCCGCCCCAGCCCACCGGCTTCGTACTGCCCGGCCTCCAACACCATCACCGTGGACCTGCCGGCGCTGGCCGCGATCGGGGCTCCCAGCGAAGGCTTCAACGGCCCGCCACTCCAGGGCGACAACACCGCCTACTCGGCACTGACGTCCCGCTACATGATGGCCCTGGAACACCAGCACGGCGGGCTGACACTGGACACCGCCGAGGCGGGCCTGCGCACCGCCTGCCTGACCGGGGTGGCCACCACCCGGCTGTCCAAGACGATCACCACCTCCGACGGCAACACGGTGGCACTGACCGCCGGCGATATCGACGAGGCGGTGTCGGGCCTGCTGACCAACGGCCTGGCAGCCGGCGACGTCAACGGCGAGTCAGTCCCGGCCGGGTTCTCCCGGATCGACGCCTTCCGGGTGGGCGTGCTCGGCGACGAGGAACGCTGCTACAAGCGATTCCCCTGAACCGGCACTAGACGGCTTTCGTCGCTCCGTACCAGGACAAGATCGCGTCGCCGGACTTGTCCGATTTGGCCAGGTTGGCATAGGAGCGGATGAACGACTGCCCCACGCAGCCGTCGATCTTGATGCGGAACCCGCTGATGGACACCCACGGCGCGGCCGACTCGTATTTCTTCTTCGTGACTGGGACGGTGTTGATGATGCCGGGTTTGAGGCCGACGGTTACCGCGCCGCTGACATTGGCGCCGATGCCCGGCACGATGCCGTCGGGCAGCACGCCGGGGAAGTCGAATCCGAAGTAGCTGATCGACGGGTTGACCCCGGCGGTGCCGGTCAGCGACACACCGTTGGAGGTGCTCATGTCGATGCCACAGCCGATCTGGTAGCCCACCTCGAAGACCCCGGCGGGGGTCGCGTCGCCGCCGGTGAGCTTGCCGTTGAAGACACCGCCGACCTCGTACTCGCGCGTGGAGATCGCAGTGGTCAGCGGCGCGATCGGCGCCTGGATCTCATCCTTGGCCGAGATCGTCAGGGTCCAGCCGTCGGGCGAGGTGGTGGTGGCCGGCGGACTGGATACCACCTTGGGGTCGTCCACCGG
>JBAXUD010000287.1:0-4719 GCA_037129875.1 Mycobacteriaceae bacterium | reverse complement strand
CGGGGCGACCGTGGAGGAGATCGACCCGGACATCTTCGATGAGATCTTTCACCTGATCGTGCTTGCCCCGATCGTGGCCATGCAGACGGTCATCCCGATCATGCGCGCCGCCGGCTGCGGGGTGATCATCAACGTCAATTCCGGAACCTCGTTCATGACGATTCCCGGCTACAGCGTCTACTCCGCCTCCAAGCGGGCGCTGCTCGGCATAACCCTCACCGCACGAACGGAATTGGCTCGCGACGGCATCGTGGTGAGCGAGGTCTACCCGTCGCTGACGGCCACGAACTTCGGCGGCAACCGCAGGGGTTCCGGCGGCCCCACCGGCGACTACGCCGCCGGTGAAGCGCCCGAGGTGATCGCCGCACTGATCCTGCGCGCGATCGACGAAGGTGGCGCCCAGTACTTCGTCAACGACCACCTCCGTGCGTTGGCGGGGGTTGACGCCGCCCGGTGATCCGGGCTCGGCCGCAGCCTCTAGCGTGAAACACATGACCGGGACGACGGCCTCGGCGGCGGGCAGCTGGCACGAACTGCTCGGCCGCGACTACGGCCGCACCACAACCGTCTTGGCCGGCGGGGTCGCGATCTACGCCATCAACGAGTTCATCACGATGAGTCTGCTGCCCAGCGCGGTCGCCGACATCGGCGGTGAGCGGCTGTACGCCTGGGTGACGACGGTCTACCTGGTCTCCTCGGTCATCGCGGCCACCACGGTCGGACCGGCGCTGACCCGGTTCGGGCCACGCTGGGCGTACCTGGGTGCACTGCTGGGATTCAGCGCCGGCAGTGTGCTGTGTGCGCTGGCCCCGACGATGGAACTGCTCCTGGTCGGCCGGGTAGTGCAGGGCCTGGCCGGTGGCCTGCTGGCCGGACTGGGCTACGCGGTGATCAGTACGGCACTGCCCGATCGGCTGTGGACCCGGGCCTCGGCCGTGGTGTCGGCCATGTGGGGCATCGGCACAATGCTCGGTCCGACGATCGGCGGCGTTTTCGCCCAATTCGGTTTGTGGCGAGGTGGATTCGGTATTCTAGCGGCGCTCGCCGTTGCGATGAGCCTGCTGGTGCCGATCGCCCTGCCGGCGCGGGCACCCGCCGCCGGCAACAGCTCGGCCGGGCTTCGGATCCCGGTCTGGTCGCTACTGCTGCTCGGCCTGGCGGCACTTGCCGTCAGCGCGGCCGCGATACCCCGCAATGCCGCCGCCACCGCCTGCCTGCTGGCGGCCGGGGTGGTTCTGGTGGTCGCGTTCATCGCCGTCGACCGCCGCGTTGATGCAGCGGTGTTGCCGCGCAGCGCATTCGGGCCGGGTCCGCTGAAGTGGATCTACGCCACGCTGGGTCTGCTGATGGCCGCGACCATGGTCGACATGTACGTGCCGTTGTTCGGTCAACGCCTCGGGGCGCTGGCGCCCGTCGTCGCGGGATTCCTCGGCGCGGCGTTATCGGTGGGCTGGACTGTCGGTGAGATCACCAGCGCGTCGGTCACAAGCGTCCGTGCCACGGTGCGACTGGTGGCGCTGGCGCCGCTGGTGATGGCCATCGGCCTGACCCTCGGGGCAGCATCCCAAAAAGGCGATGCATCAATGGGTTACGTCGCGATCTGGGCGCTCGCTCTGGTGATCACCGGAGCCGGCATCGGGATCGCCTGGCCGCACCTGTCGGCATGGGCGATGGGCTCGGTCGTCGGCGACCCGGCCGAGCAGGCGGTCGCAGCCGCGGCGATCAACACCGTGCAGTTGATGTGCGGCGCCTTCGGCGCCGGGCTGGCCGGTGTGGTGGTGAACCTGCGCGAATCTCCGGACGCCACCGCGGCCCGATGGATGTTCGGGGTCTTCGCGGTACTCGCGGCCGCAGGGGTCATCGCGTCCTACCGGTCGGGTCGCGGTCAGGTTGCAGGAGTCGGAAATTAGGGCGCTTCGGGACCCATCTGCGATCATGGCGACACGGCATCCCGGGGCATCGCGACCAGGCGGTCTGGTACAAGTACTTGGTAGCACCGGAAAGACGAGGGACAGATGACAGCTCGAAGCAAGTCCGCACTATTGATGGCCGGCGTGACGGCGGTGACGGTGATGACCGCGCCGGTAGCCGACGCTCGACCGACCTGCCAGAGCACGCACACCATGTCGATCTGCCAGACCAACGGCAGTACCTCGATCAAGGCCAGGCCGGGAACGGTTGCACCCCCGGGCAACATGCCGCACATGCCCTGGTTCGGCGTCCGGGGTCGTCGCCGCTGACCGAAATGCGTTGTGCTACGGGTGATTCAACGGGGAAGAATCCAGTCTCAGCGCCGATACCCTTACAGTGTGCCGATGAGCACTTCGGAGTTCGCCGTCCCGGCTGACGGCGTGCTGATCAGCGACGGCGGCCTGGCGACCGAACTCGAGGCTCGCGGCCACGACCTCTCCGACGACCTGTGGTCGGCGCGTCTGCTCACCGAGGCCCCGGAAGAGATCGTCGCGGTTCATGAGGCGTTCTTCCGGGCCGGCGCGCAGATCGCGACCACGGCGAGCTACCAAGCCTCTTTCGAGGGCTTCGCCCGCCGGGGAATCGACCGTGCCGATGCCGAACGGCTGATGCGCCGCAGTATCGAATTGGCCAAGTCCGCCCGGGAGGCTTCGCCAACCCCCGCATGGGTGGCGGCCTCAGTCGGACCCTACGGAGCGATGCTCGCCCATGGTGAGGAGTACATCGGCCGCTACGGACTCAGCGTTGCCGAGTTGACGGCGTGGCACCGGCCACGACTGGAGGTGCTGAGCGCCGCCGATCCGGATGTCCTGGCAATGGAGACGATCCCCGACAGCGACGAGGCCGAGGCGCTGGTGGGATTGGTCCGCGAACTCCGGATACCGGCCTGGCTGAGCTACACCATCGCCGGTGACAGGACCAGAGCCGGGCAACCGATCGAGGAGGCATTTGCCGTCGCGGCCGACGTGCCCGAGATCGTCGCCGTCGGGGTCAACTGCTGCGCGCCCGCCGACGTTCTGGGCGCCGTCGCCACCGCGCGCCGGGTCACCGGCAAGCCGGTGATCGTCTACCCCAACAGCGGGGAGGTGTGGGACGGCGAAAACCGCGTCTGGGTCGGCATGCCGGGAATGGATACCCGCCTCGCACCTGATTGGGTCGACGCCGGCGCCCGGATCATCGGCGGGTGCTGCCGCGTACGGCCGGACGATATCGCCGCGATGGCAGTGGCGATCTCGTGATATGAAGCCCAGACAGGTTCGCCATCACCTAGAGTCGGGCCGTCGGCGCCATGCCGATACGCCTGTGCCACAGCGGCTTTCGAGGTCAGGAAACCGTGACGTGGACGTGGTTGAAGTGATTGGCGACCCGCCACATCGTGTAGGAAACACCGAACCGTCCGGACTGACTTTGAACGTCGGCGTTGATGGCATCACCCAGGCCCATGTCGGAGCCGATCATGATGTCGACGGCGTGGCCGCTCGGGTGATCGGGAAGCGCATCCGCGCGCACGCCACCGATGGATTGGACACCGGGGTAGGTGGCGATGATGTACGCCGCGAGAGCCCTCGCATGGGGGACCAGGCCGCTCATCCCGACCGTGGGGATCGCCGCCCCCGGTCCCAACAGCGCCTGCTCAGCGGGTGAGAGCATGCCGTAGCGCGTCTTGAGTACCGCGACTTGGGTCTGCATCTCGGTCTGCTTCTTCTGCAGGTCTGCTCGCACGGCGCCGGCCGCGTCGGCGGCCGCCTTGGCCTCGTCCGCGGACTTGGCCGAGGCCGCCTCGATGGTCTGCGCCTCCTGCTCGACCTGGCGGAGGCTCTGCAGCTGCTCGGACATCGTCGTGGCCATCACACGCTGGATTGCCAGCTTGTCGATGAAGCTCTGCGGCGACGCGGCGGTCAGGATCGCGTAGACGCCATCAGCACGCCCGCCCACGTAGACCGCGGCAGCGAGTTTGTCGACGGTGGCCTGGCGGGGCGCAAGCTGGGCCTTGGCGGCATCGAGCGCTGCCAGATCGTCGGCGTGCCTCGCGCCGGCCTGACCCTGCAGCTGCAGCTTCTTATCGAGGTCCAGCTGGGCCGCTTGCACAGTCTCGATCAGCTGTTCAGCCTGCCGGGACAACTCGTTGAAATTTGCCACGTTGTCCTGAGCCGGGTCAGCGGACGCGGCGCCGCCCCAGACCGCGCCGAGGGCCGTGAGTCCGGCGATCGCCCCGACCACCGCCCTGTAGGCAGCGGACTTCGGCACAAACGGGGGGTGAAACTTCAAGACTGCGCATCCTTTGACTGCTGTCGACGTCGTCGTCGAACTGCCTGTCCATAGCCTCGGTCCCAAGAAGGCTACGGAAACGGGCTCGGCTTTGTCCAACCACGGGACTAAAGAATCGGCTCAGAATCGGCACCACGGCAACCCGGCAGCGCGTTCGCCGGACCGGGTTCGAGTTGGCATCGCGCCTTCATGCAAGTCGTAGCGAATCAGTACGGGCGTACGAATCCGCGTGATGACCTACAAGGTCGCGGCAGGCTCTGTGCCTCAGCGCTTTTTGGGATGCAGCGCGGCCTCGGTGGATGAAGTGTGATCCGCTTTGGCGTTCTTGGCCGCGCGTTTCTCTTTGAGGGACTTGCCAGACTTTTTCGTCATGGCTTGGCGGGGAGATTTATCCGACATCACTAGGCCTTTTCACGTAAGGGGCCTGGCCGGTCCCGATCACCTGACCCTACGCGCACACAGCTCTGGCGCACGACCAAG
>JBAXUD010000286.1:0-4719 GCA_037129875.1 Mycobacteriaceae bacterium | reverse complement strand
ACACCGTGTCCACCGACATGATCGGCCACTCCTCCATCCGGGTGATGTGGTGGATTCCGAAGACGTACCAGAGCACCACGTCGGTGTTCACCAGTGGCGCATCATCTTTGATCCACTCGGTCATCCCGGTGTCGACTTCGGACTGAGCCGGGTACTTGCCGGCCGGCCAACGCTCGTCGGCGCTGTTCTTGGTCACCCACAGGGTGTGGCCGATCACCGGAGCACGCAGGTATTGGACCGTCGAGGGATCCATCATCGGCGGAAAGCAGGCTCCCGGAACGAGCTTGTAGGAGACGTTGGTGCCGTAGGAGTTGGTCTTGTTCGGATTGACGACCTTCCAGGCGCGCTGGGTCGACCAGTCGAAGTCGCGGGCGGAGTGGGCCTCGGAGGTGATCGGGGTGGACTCGGTGACCAGGGCCAGGCCGTAGGGATTGTCCGCGGAGACGGGTGGAGCCACCGAGTCGACCTCCATGACGGTGTTGTCCTCGCCGTCGACGTCCAGATCCAGCCGGGCCACCAGGAAGTGCTGATGGAACGGGGCGTAGGTGTTGACGTCCACGACGGTGCCGTACGGCGGCGGGGTCGCACCGTCCGGGAACGGAGTGGTCACCATGATGCCGGTGGCGCGGATCTCGCACTCGATGTTGCCGTCCTGATACAGCCGCCAATAGACCAGATACTCGTAGTTGGCGACCGTGGCATGGCAGGAGATGACCATTCTTCGTTGACGGCGCACCTCGGCCCCGAACGAGTGGTCGACATGCTTCCACAGCACCGCGTTGTCTTCCTCGTGCAGGCAGACGGCGTTCTTGACGGTGTACGGCTCTCCGCGGGTGTCGGCCAGCGTCGCGTCGAGGTAGACGATCTCGCCCAGGCAGTCACAGCCCAGTTCCAGCGAGGTGGTCATCGACCCCAAACCCCATTCGCCGATGTCGTAGGCGGTCCTGCGGTAATGGTCAAAGCTGGGATCGCGGTAGGGAACCACCATCTCCGCGAGCGAAATACGATAGGCGACATCGCGTTTGACGCCGTTGTCATCGAAGGTCAACTGATAGATCACCGGGCCTTCGCGATAGTTGAAGCCCAGCCGCATCGTCCAGTTCTGCCACGTCAACTCCGAGCCGTCGAGGCTGAAGGAGGTACCTTCGGGCTGGGTGATGTGCAACGGCTTGAGGTCGGTGCGCACCGCCGTCCCCCGAACTGACGGCACGTACTCGCAGTCCACCTCGGGATGGCCGTAGTCGTGGTTGCGTTCGATCTCGAGCAGTTCATGGGTGTTCATATCGACCACCAGCTTCAGCCCCGACACCGGATGGCCGTACGGATTGCCTTCCGGCGTCGCGCGCACCCACAGGTCGCTCCAGCCCAGCCGCCGGTCGCGGTAGCGCTCCGGCATGAGTGCTTTGGCGTAGGTCCAGGTGTCGATCAACACCAGGTTCATGTCGGTGAAACCACGTTCGGCCAGCGCCGCGATCACGTCCGGATGCTTACGCATCGCCTCGTTGATCTCGTAGAACTCATCGATGGTGAAGTTGGGCTGGACGCCGGGAATGTAATCGAAGGACAGCACCGAGTCGCCGGTCAGATCGACGGTGGCTTCATAGGTCTTGTTCTCGGTCCGATCCAACAGCACGGCGAAAGACGTCCGCGCCACCGGCTGCCCCGGCCGCCAAGCCTTGACATCTCTTTTGTCCGGCTCCTTGAGCTCGATTGAGGTGAAACGCCATCCGTCGCCCGCCCGGCCCTCGCGGCGGAGGATCTCGGCAGTCCGCCGAAGCTCATCGGCCGACAGCGAGTCCAGTGGATGTTCGGCCATCTAGGCCTCCTTGCCCGAGTCGACAGTCAACGGATTCCAGGTCACCAGCATCCGCGGCGTGAGAGAATTAGCTCCCGCATCACAGCAAATCAACCGGCAGGACCTCGGTATTCCCATGGTATCCAGCGTATTCCGATCTCGCGGGCTTAATGGCATCCCGGAGGTCCGGACATTCTTCCGGACCAACGAGCAGCCCATCTTCTTCGTCGGTCCCACCGCGTTCAATCTGCTGGGGATCGACCGCTGGGTGCGGGGCTTCGAGTACATCGTCTACCACGATTCGTGGGACTCGGCGCATCCGCGGGTGTTCACGCCGACCACCAAGCCGTACACGGAGTTCACCAGCTCCGAGCAGATCAACAACTATCTTTTGCGCGATCCCGAAGTGCAACGTCACATCGAATTACGCTGCTCGGCAACCGGATTACGTCCAATGATCGCAATGGTCTTCTTCGACGAGGAGACCGAGCAGATCTGCCGAGACCTGGACTACAACTTGATTCTGCCACCGGACTCCCTGCGCCGGCATCTCGACTCAAAGATCGTCACCACGCGACTCGGCGAGGAGGCCGGCGCTCCGTCGGTGCCAAACGTCCTGGCCCGCGCAGATGACTACCAACAGCTGTGCGAGTTGAGTGAGGCCGCGGGCCTGGGCTCGGACCTGGTGGTACAGACGCCCTACGGCGACTCGGGCAAGACGACGTTCTTCATCACCTGTGCGGCCGAATGGGACCGCGACAGCGCGAACATCATCGGCCAGGACCTCAAGATCATGAAGCGGATCAACAACAGGGCCGTGGCGGTCGAGGCGGTCAACACCGAGCACGGCACCGTCGTCGGCCCGTTCATGACCGACCTGACCGGCTACCCGGAGCTGACTCCTTACCGCGGGGGCTGGTGTGGCAATGACCTTTTCCCAGAAGCACTCTCGGAGGCGCACCGCAACACCGCCATCCGGCATGTGCGGCGCCTCGGCGACCGGTTGCGCCAAGAGGGATATAAGGGGTTCTTCGAAGTCGACGTCCTGGTGGACCTCGACTCCGATCACGTGTACCTCGGCGAGCTGAACCCGAGGATCTCCGGAGCGTCGTCGATGACCAACGTCACCGCCGGCGCGTATGCCGATATTCCGCTGTTCCTGTTCCACCTTCTGGAATTCATGGACATCGACTACCAGGCCGACGTCGACGAGATCAATGAGCGCTGGCGCGAACTGGCTGCCGTGGACGTGTGGGCACAGCTGATAATGAAGGAACCCAACGAGGCGGTGGAGCGGATCCTGGCCGCACCGCAGACCGGGCGGTACCGGCTGACCGAGGATGGCGCGCTGAATTTCATCGGCGTCACCAACGACTGGCACGACGTCACGCATGAGGACGAGTGCTTCTTCCTGCGCGTGTACGGCCCCGGGGATTACCGGTTCAAGGGAGCGGACCTGGGGATCCTGGTCACCAAGGGGCGGATGCAGACCGACGACGGATTGACCCGGCGCTGCCGCAGTTATATCGACGGCATCCGCGCGATGTACGTCAGCGAACCGCTGCCGACTCCGCCTGCGGTGTATCCGATCGGCTTCGTCAAGTAACTCCTCAGCCGTGGCCGCGTTCGCGGCCCTCGACCACGCCGATCGGCCCGGTCAGCGCCGTCAGCGCCGTCCGGTCGTGCCCCTGACCGGACAGCCCGGCGAGATGGCGGCCGGTCGCGGCGAACGCCCGAATCGTGTCGACCAGGTAGGACGACGATTGGGCCGTCGGCCACGACGACATCTTGACCGACACCGTTCTGGTCGCCCGGTCGACCACAACCATCTGGCCGTGAATACCCAGGCACACCTGGAGATCGCCGACCGGCCCCGGCACGAACCAGAACTGATTGCGGTACCAGCCGCCGGTCAGCGACGCCTCAGACGTCGACGACGCGAACGCGCCCCGGATATCGGGGTCAAGCGTGCGTGAGTGCACGAGCCACCGGTTGGGCACAACCGGCATCCCCGCCACGTAGCCGTCGTCGAGCAACATCTGGCCGAACCTGGCGATGTCGCGGGCAGTCGCCGACATCCCGCCATCGTGAATCGCCGAACCCACTCCGTCGCAGGTGATTTCGGCCTCGAACTCGGCACCAATCCGCTGCCAGAGCAGATCGGAGATCAGGTCCGCCATCCGGACCCCGGCGGCGCGCTCGCAGACCCAGCCCAGCATGTCGGTGTCGGCCGAGCGGTACACGAACGGCCCGCCGTGCACGCTGACAGCGCTCATCGAGGCGAGGAAGGCATACATGCCGCCGATGTATCCGGGGCTCAAACCCGGCCGCCACCCCATGTGACGCTCCATCACCCGGACCTCGGCCTCGGGATTGGTGTACTCCTCGCGGAAGAGCACCCCGGTCCGCATGTCGAGCAGATCGCGCACGGTCGCCCCGGTGTATCCCGAACCGGTCACCTCCGGCACGTAGAGGTCGACGGGATGATTTGGGTCGAGTTGGCCCCGGTCGACCAGCACACCGGCCACACAGCCCACGACCGACTTGGTGACCGACATCAGCAGATGCACCGTCTGCGGGGTCATCGCGCCGTAGTAGCGCTCCAGGACGATGCGGCCGTCGTGGACGACCACCACGGCGTCGGTCCAGGTCTCATCGAGAACATCACCCAGGCTCGATACCCGTTCGTCGACCCGGTGGACGGTGACCGCCCCGGGATCAAGCATGGTGTGATGGCGCGCCAGTGGCCGCACCGGTCCCTGGCCGACCGGAATCCGCTGGGTGGGAATCAGTTCCCGCAGATGCTGAAAGGACCAACGGTTGAACGGCGGGTCCTGCCAGTTCAGCAGGGTGACGCGAAGCCCCGGGTCGGAGGGGAACCCTGACATCAGCGGCACCTCAGTCATGCCCTCACCCTACCGGCC
>JBAXUD010000285.1:0-4722 GCA_037129875.1 Mycobacteriaceae bacterium | reverse complement strand
CAGGCTTCCCGCCGCGCCGGCGAATCAGGCTTCCCGCCGCGCCGGCGAATCAGGCTTCCCGCCGCGCCGGCGAATCAGGCAGACGCCGCGCCGGCACTCGCCGTCACGGGCTTGGCGGTGCCGAACCGCAGCGCGGCATCCTCGACGGGTCCCTTGCGCAGGCGCGCGTGGTCGGCCCAGTAGTCCATCTCGATGGTCCACGGCCCGCTGTCGCCCTGCTGGGGGAACTCGTCGATCGCGCGCAGGATGTAGCCGGCCGAGAAATCGAGCATGGGGCGCCTGGCCATGCGCAGGTTGTCGGCGACGGGAGTGACGGTGGTGTAGCCGTGCTGGCCCATGTAGGACAACAGCCGACACAGGTGCTCGCACAGCAGGTCGATCTTCAGCGTCCAGGACGAGTTGGTGTAACCGAACGCGAAAGCCAGGTTCGGGACGCCCGACAGCATGAAGCTCTTGTACACCAGGCACTCGTGGGCGTCCTTGACCTCGCCGTCGACCGACACCTGAATTCCGCCGAACAGCTGCAACTTCAGGCCGGTCGCGGTGACGATGATGTCGGCCTCGAGTTCCCGGCCGCTCTCCAGCAGGATGCCGGTCTTGGTGAACCGAGCGATCTTGTCGGTCACCACCGACGCCTTGCCCTTGCCGATGGTCCTGAACAGGTCGGCATCCGGAACCGCGCACAGCCGCTGGTCCCACGGGTTGTACGTCGGGTTGAAATGCGTGGCGACGTCGAAGTCCTTGGGCAGGAACTTGACGTTCGCGGCCCGGATGATGCGCTTGGCGACCTTGGGCTGCTTCTGGCACAGGTTGTAGATAAACCTGCCCTTGCCGATGTTGAACCGGCGGGTTGCGGCGTAGGCCGCCTTGGGGGGCAACACCTTTCGCAGCGTGTTGGCGAGCGGATCCTTGCGCGGCAGCGGCATCACATAGGAGGGCGAGCGCTGCAGCATGGTGATGTGCGCGGTGTCGTCGGCCATCGCCGGGATCAGTGTGACGGCGGTAGCCCCGCTGCCGATGACGACCACCTTCTTGCCCCGGTAGTCCAGATCCTCCGGCCAGAACTGCGGATGAACGATCCGGCCCTCGAAGTCCTCCTGGCCCTCGAAGTGCGGCGCGTTCGCCTCGGCGTAGTTGTAGTAGCCGGTAGCGCCGAACAGGAAGCCACAGGTGATGTCCCACTGCTGGCCGTCGCGCTCGAGTGTGACCGTCCACCGCGCCGTCTCGCTGGAGAAATCGGCCCGAATCACCTTGTGCTGCATGAAGATCCGCTTGCCCAGGCCGTCTTCCTCGATCACCTCGTGGAGGTAGTTGAGAATCTCGTCGGCATCGGCGATGGCGTTGTCATTGGTCCACGGCTTGAACTCGTAGCCGAAGGTGTGCAGATCGGAGTCCGATCGGATGCCCGGGTAGCGGAACAGATCCCACGTGCCGCCGATCGCATCGCGGCCGTCGACGATGGCGAAGCTTCGCCCCGGCAGCTTGGTCACCAGGTAGTGACCCAAGCCCAGGCCTGAGATGCCGGCTCCGACGACGAGCACGTCGACGTGACCGGTCAGTGGCTGCTTGGGGCGGACCTGCTCGAGGGTGGCGGCGGTCATCTGATCTGATCTCCCGGTTTTTGAGCGCGAACGGAAACGCTAACAATGTTATAGTTCCTGCCACAGCTGTCAAGGGAAAGGACACCATGACCACCGCGAGCGTGTCCCGTCAGCCCCCGCTGCCGGAAGGCAGTCGCCGGGCTCCGGTGCAGGAACGCAGTCGTCAGACCGTCACCCGCATCCTCGACGCCGCCGCGGCGATCGCCGACGAACAGGGCGTCGATGCCGCCACTACCAGGGCGATCGCCGACCGGGCCGGGGTCTCCTATCCGTCGCTCTACCGGTTCTTCGCCGACCGGGAGGCCATCCTCGACGAACTGCTCGAGCGGCACTGCGCCGAGTTGGACGCCCGCTGCGTCGAAGCCGAGCGGACCTGGCAGATCGAATCGGCGGCCGGCCTGCTCAACAACGAACTCGACCTGCACGTCCACTACTACCGGCTCTACCCCAGTTCGGCGCGGCTGTGGATGGGCGGGCGGACCTCCCCCACCGTCACCAAGCACGTCCGCGCCCGGATGAAGTCCCTGGCGATGCGTATCCACGCGATCCTGGTGAACGCCGGGCTGATCCCCGCCGACACCGATCCGCGCGCCATGCTGGTCGCCGTCGAAATGGCCGACCGCGTGCTGGAACTGTCGTTCCGGGACAGCAGCGGCTCCGACGACGCCGGCTTCAATCAGGACGTCCTCGACATCGGCCGCCGCGCCCTCATGGCTTTCGCTTCCGACCTTTCGCGGCGCCCCCCCAGGTGATCTGCATCAGCTCAGCGCTCGGCGTGGCTTCCACCAGCCGCCCGAAGGCGGCGGCGAACCCGTCGACGATCTGCTCGTGGTCGGGCACCAGCGTTGTGTCGCAAGCGATCCCGACGGTCACCTCACCGTCGTAGCTGTAAATCGTGAAGCTCATCGGCTGATCCCCGGAGATCGGCGCCCACCCCACCATGCCCTCGACCAGACTGCCGGCCAGATACACCGGCATCGGCGGCCCGGGCACATTGGTCAGCGTCCCGATGGTTCGGTTGGTGAACAGATCCACCGACGCCTCATACAGATCGTGGCTCAGTCCGGCGATCGCCTCCTGGAACCGAAACGCCACCGCCGCCTCGTGGCCGTGCTTGATGCGGTCCATCCGGCGTTTGGCGATGGCCAGAATCTTGAGCGGGTCGGACTCGTCGGTGGGCAGTTCGAGCTGCACCAGCGCGAAGTCGTTGCCGAGGGTGTCGGGCAGGGTCAGATCCAGCGGCTTGAGGTTCACCGGCACCATGAACGTCACCGACGAGCATCGGGCGCCGTGAGCCGCCAGATAGCTCTGCAGCGTGCCGGCGACGGTAGCCACCAGCACGTCGTTGACGGTGCAGCGGTTGGCCCCCGCAACGGCCTTGACCGCCGCCAGTGACAGCGGCTCCGACCAGGCGACGCTCTTCTCCTCACCAGCGGTTCCGGTCCACAACGTCACGTCGTTGCGGGTGCCCACCAGCAGTTTGCGCAGGGTGTCGACATCCCCGGGTGCAGCAGAGAAGAAGTCGACCAGCGACCCGCCGCCGGGCAATGCGGCGCGGAGGTTGTGGGCCAGCCCGGCACCGGTCGCCTGCGCCGCACCGACCAGGGTGTTGCCCACGCCCACCGGGTTACGCAACGCGTAGCGGCCCATCTGCCCGGCCCGCGCCAGCAGCTGCGGCGCCTCAGCGGCTGCGCCGACCACTCCGGCGACCCGGGACACCGCACCGCCCGCAGTGCGGGCGACCCCGCCGACCGCCGAACGCAGTCGTGCACTCAGCGGCTGGCCTGGCGCAAGGGGTTGCGCCGCAACCTGTTTGACCGCTGGAGCCATGATCGGGCCGCCCTGCGGCGACGAGTCGAACAGGCTCATCGAGAGCTGCACCATCCGCATGCCGTCGGCGATCGCGTGGTGACTGCGCAGCAGCATGGCGCTGCCATTGCCATACTTATTCACCCAAATCGCTTGCCACAGAGGATGATCGCGGTTCAGCACCTCGGTGCGATGTGCGGCAACAAGCTCCTGCAGTGCGCGGGGATCGTCGGGGTTGTGCAGCGAAACCAGCGAGACGTGGTTATCGAAGTCGAAGTCGGGGTCGGGCTCCCACCACCAGGACCCGTCGTCGTCCTTGACCGCCCGACTGCGGAACACCGGGTAGCGGTTGATCAAGCGCTCCTCCACCACGGCACGAACCTTGGTGAAGTTCAGCGGCTCGGCAGTCCAGATCACCGAGTCGACCACCATGAGGTTGTGCGGGCGGTCCATCTCCAGCCATAGGGCGTCCTGGACACCGAGACGGCGACGGGCACCGTCGAGCGCACGTCTTTCCTCCATCGCCACCTCCGACCGTTTTTCCGGGGACTCCCGTGCGCCCATTGTCGCCGATCGGCGCGTCGCGGGTCGGTGTTACGCCCCAGCAAATAACCGGCCTGGCATCATGCGGGGAAGAACGGAAGGGACTGAATATGCCCAAACGAGCCTTTATACGCCTGATCGCGGCGCTGCTGGCTGTCGCAACTGTCCTGGGACTGGCGCCGGCAGCGAACGCCTGCAGCCGGGTGACCTGGCTGGGCCCGGACGGCATGGTGATCACCGGTCGCTCGATGGACTGGCCGTACTCCTTCCATTCGCACCTGTACGCGGTGCCTGCGGGCAGCACCCAAGACGGCGCCGGCGGGGTGAATTCGCTGACCTGGACCCGTAAATACGGCGCCATCGAGGTGGCCGGCACCACCGACCCCAAGGGCCCCATCGACGGCGTGTTCGACGGCATGAACACCACCGGACTGGTGGCCAACCTGCTGTATCTGGGCGAGTCCGACTTCGGGCCCGCCCCGACGGACAACCGGCCGCGGCTGTCCTTCGCCGCGTGGGTGGACTACGTCCTGACCAACTTCGCCACCGTCAACGAGGTGGTTGACGCCTTCACCAACCCGGCGATCTACGTCGTCGGAATCAACTTCGGCCCGGGCGGTGCGGCGCATCCGACGGTGCACCTGTCGGTCATCGACGCCTCCGGCGACTCGGCGGTCATCGAATACCTCGGCGGCAAGCCAGTGATCCACCACGGCCGCCAGTACCAGGTGATGACCAACAGCCCCACCTACGACCAGCAACTGCAACT
>JBAXUD010000284.1:0-4729 GCA_037129875.1 Mycobacteriaceae bacterium | reverse complement strand
CTCGGTCAGGTCGAACAGGTGCATCGCGATCTGCACCCCGCCCACCCCGTCGGTCAGCCCGTGATGGAACTTGCACAACACCGCGGCGCCGCCGTCGTCGAGACCCTCGATCAGCGTTGCCGTCCAGAGCGGCCGGGCCCGATCGAAGTCGGACATCGCCGCCACCCGCGCCATCTCCAGAATGCCGTCGAGGTTGCGGGGCTCCGGCGCCGACACCCGGCGCATATGGAAGTCGATGTCGAAATCGGGAGCGTCCTCCCAGCGGGGCGGTGCCGGCGGCGGGGACTCCACCACCCGCTGCCGCCAGATGGGCAGGTTGCGCGACAGCGCCTCGAAGCGCTCGCGCACCACGTCCCAGTCCGGCGAGCGGTCCAACAGAATCACCGTAACCACGGTGGACCGCAATCGCGGATCCGACTCCATCCCCCAGGTGAACGCGTCGGTCTGGCTCATGAATTCACTCATTGTGACTCCACGCTACGACCGTGGCGTGGCCGCCGTCACCACCCTGGGCGGCACTGGTGACTTTCTCCCCTAATGCATTGGGCAGAATTGGGTAATGGCGGGAGTGAGCCGATGACGATGGGCGCCAAACGGCGCCGCGCGCATGACAAGCTCGCGGCGTTGCCCGGGGTGCGCGCGGTGCGCCGTCCGGTCTCGCCGGCGGCACGCGAGGAGTTCGATCTCTACTACGTGCGCACCGGTCCGCCGAGCGATCGCCCGCTGGTGATCATCCCGGGCGGCCCGGGGATGGCGTCGATCGGGCACTACCAGGGACTGCGGCACCGCGCCGCGGGCAGCGGACTCGACGTCGTCATGGTGGAGCACCGCGGTGTGGGCATGTCGCGCCACGACGACTCAGGGGCGGACCTGCCCGACGAGGCGTTGACCATCGAGCAGGTGGTCGACGACGTCGTCGCCGTCCTCGACGACGCCGGCGCGCCCGACGCAGCGGTCTACGGCACCTCCTACGGCAGCTATCTGGCCGCCGGTGTCGGGGTCCGCCACCCCGGCCGGGTGGCCGCGATGGTCCTCGACTCCCCGCTGCTCAACCGCGACGACATCGAGGTCGTGCGCCGCGAACTGCGTCGGCTGCTGTGGCACGGCGGGGAGCCGGGCGCCGCAGACCTGGCGGCCAAGGTGCGCGAGTTGGCCGACCAGGGCGCCATGACCCCCAGTGACGCCCAGTTGGCGGTGGCCCTCTACGGCATCGGCGGGGAGGGCATGCTGCACCGGATCTTCGACCTACTGCTCGACGGCCGGCGCCTGCTGTGGACCACAATGAGCCATGTCGGCCGGGTGGCCAGCCGAAAGATGCCGTACCGCAACGAGTCTGATCTGGTGGGGACGATCGGATTCCGGGAGCTGAACTTCCACGGCACCCCCGACGGTCTGCCACTGGACCCCGCTCTGGCCATGCGGGAGTCCGCCCCCGATGAGCCGGCCGCGTTCGAGGGCGAGCCGTTCGATCTGGTCACCGCGATGCCGGGGTTCGACTGGCCGACCGCGGTGGTCTCCGGTGGCCGCGACCTGATCACCCCGCCCGCCGTCGCCGACCGGATCGCCGGGCTCATCCCCGGGGCGACTCTGGTGCGGCTGCCGACGGCCGGGCACAGCATCCTCGACACCCGGGAGGCGGCCGCACTGCGGATCGCCGCGCAGGTGTGCGCGGGCCGCACGGCCGACCTGCCCGCCGCGGGTGTGGACCTCGACAAGCTGCCGCCGCCACCGGAACTTCGCCTGATGGGTTGGGCAATCGAGGCCGGAGCCCGGATCGAAGGAGCCCTGCCGCGTCTGCTGGGCGGCCCTACTTCATGAAACCGATTGCGCTGTAATCCAAGTCGCCGATGCCGGCCGGTCCGAAGTTGGCGAGATTACTGCGCACCGCGACGTTGCCGGGCGACTGGTAGAGCGCCAGGCTGAACACCTCGTCCCACAGCATCTTGTCGACGTCGTTGGCCAGCGCCCGCGCCTTGGTCGGGTCCAGTTCGTCGAGCACCTCCTCGACCTTCGCGTCGATCGCGGGTGAGGAGATCTTGCCGAAGTTGCTCTCGGCTCCGGTGGTGAAGATCTGGTTGAGGCAGCACAGCGAGAACGCGTCGCCAACCCACGAGAACTGGGTGATGTCGAAATCGCCGACGTTGACGTAATTGGTGAAGAACCCGTTGGCCGGCTTGACGTCGAGTTCCAGGTCCACCCCGATCTGCGCCAGGGTGTTCTGGGCGACCTGAGCCACCTGCCGGCCGGTCTGCGAGTCGTAGAGAACGTCGCGGATCACCAGCTGCTTGCCGTCCTTGGCGCGGAACTGACCGTTCTGCTTCCAGCCCAGGGCATCCAGCTCGGACTTGGCCTTCTCCGGGTCGTAGGCCACCACGGCGCTGTTGTCCTGGTAGCCCTCCTGGCCGGCGACGAAGATGTGATTCCCCAGCGGTGTGGGATTGTCGACCAAACCGCGCTGAGTCACGTTGACGATGGCCTGGCGGTCGATGCCCTTGGCGACAGCCTGCCGCAACGCCTTGTCGGCCAGAATCGAGCCCGGCGCTCCGTTGAAGGTCATGTGATACCAGCTGGGCCCCGGTGCCCGGCGCAGCGCGATGCCGGCGGTTCCCTCTGCGATCTTCAACTCGTCCAGCGATGCGATCCCGGTGGCGTCGATGGTGTCGTTCTGCAGCGCCGGGATGCGGGCGGCGTCATCGAGTGCCAGGTAGGTGATCGAATTCAGCAGCGCCTGCGTTCCCCACCATTTCGGGTTGCGGGTCAACGTGATTCGCTGCGCGGTGCGGTCCACCGCCGACACGATGAACGGACCGGCCGACGGACCCGGCTTGTCGAGTTGGCCCTTGTTGAACACGTCGGGGTCGGCGGTCATGCTCCTGGGCAGCAGCATGGTGTTGCCGGCGAACATTCCGCGCCACTCGGGGTAGTTCTGGGCGAAGGTCATGACGGCTTGGCGGTCGTCGACGCCGCGGGTCACCGAGGCCACCCGGTCCGAGCCGTTGGGCGATGCGATCGCGAAGGCCTTGTTCTTGCCGTTGGTGGCGTTGATCTGGGCGGCGATGTCCTCCCAGGTGATGGGCGTTCCGTCGGACCACGTCGCCTTCGGGTTGATGGTGTAGGTGACCACCTGTGGCTTGGTGCTGGTCAACTCGACGCTGGTGAAGTAGTCGGAGTTGACTTTCATCGACCCGTCGGGGGCGATGACGAAGGCTCTCGGCATGGTCGGTCGGAGCATCGAGCCGGTGTCGGCCTCGTTGCCGTCGATGTTGAGGGTGTTGAAGTTCGACGGCAGCGCGCCGATCGCCAGCCGCAGGTCGCCGCCCTGCTTGAGCGTCGCCGGGTCCTGCGGGTTGATATCGCTGGCCTTACCGACTTCGGCGTTGCCGCCCGGCGAGGAGGTGGAGCGGTTGGGGTTCGACGCGCAGCCGGCCATCACCAGGATCGCCGCCATGGCCACCGCGAGCAGACGCAAAGTCGCGCCCGCGGGCCGTAGTGAGTTCGAGTTTGTGTCTGCTCGCCGAAGGATCACGGGCCAACCTTAGCGGCGGGTGGGATCCGGCTGGGGGATCGCGGCAAGCAGGCGGCGGGTGTACTCGTTCTGCGGGTTGGCGAACACCTCGTCGCTGTCGCCGTACTCGACGATCGCGCCGCGGTACATCACCGCGACGCGGTGGGCCAGGTGCTTGACCACTGACAGGTCGTGCGAGACGAACAGGTAGGACAGATCGAAGTCGCGCTGCAGGTCCAGCAGAAGATTGATGATCCCGGCCTGAATCGAGACATCGAGAGCGGAGACCGGCTCGTCGAGTGCGAGGATCTTGGGTTGCAGCGCCAGCGCCCGGGCGATGCCGATGCGCTGCTTCTGGCCGCCGGAGAACTCGCCCGGGTAGCGGCTGGCGTCGGCGCGGCGCAGGCCAACGATCTCCAGCAGCTCCGCGACCCTGGCATCGGTTGCCGTCTTATTGAATCCGTTGGCCTGCAACGGTTCTGCAAGGATGTCGAATACCGGCAGCCGCGGGTCCAGCGACGCCACCGGATCCTGGAAGACCACCTGCAGATCGGAGCGCAACTCCCGGCGCCGCTGCGGGGTCAGGCTGGCGACATCGCTGCCGAGCACTTCGATCGATCCCGACTGCGGTGCGCGCAACTCGAGGATCTCGTGCAGCGTGGTGGACTTGCCCGATCCCGATTCGCCGACGATGCCCAGTGTGCGGCCCTGCTGGAGGTCGAAGCTGACGGCGTCGACGGCCCGCACCTCGCCGATCTGGCGGCGGAAAACCACGCCCTTGGTGAGCCGGTAGGTCCGGGACACCTCGCGCACCCGCACGACGACCGGCGGGTCGACGGTCTCGTCGGTCTCCGCCGTTTCGACGGCCACCCCGTAGATGTCGGCCGCACTGCGGCCGGCCACCTGATCGGTGCGGATACAGGCCGCCGAATGCCCCGGCCCGACGCTGGCCAGCGCCGGCTCGGCGGCCAGGCAGTCGTCGGTAGACAGCGGGCAGCGCGGCGCGAACGGGCAGCCCGGCGGCAGCGTCACCAGCGACGGCGGGGCGCCGGGAATCGGCACCAGGCGTTCGCCGCGGCGGGCGCCTAGGCGGGGTACTGATCCCAGAAGTCCTGCGGTGTAGGGCATCCGGCGGTCGGTGTACAGCTCCTCAACGCCGGCCGCTTCGACCGCGCGGCCGGCGTACATCACCAGCGCCCGGTCGGCGAACTCGGCCACCACCCC
>JBAXUD010000283.1:0-4744 GCA_037129875.1 Mycobacteriaceae bacterium | reverse complement strand
TGCGGTGCACGTAGGCCTGCTCGTCCTCGGGGATCTGGTAGTTGATCACGTGGGTGATGTCGTCGATGTCGATGCCGCGGGCGGCCACATCGGTGGCGACCAGCACGTCGACCTCGCCGGTGCGGAACGCCTTCAGCGACTTCTCACGGGCGATCTGGCCCAGGTCGCCGTGCACGGCGCCGACCTTGAAGCCGCGCTCGGCGAGCTCGTCGGCCACCTTCTGGGCGGTGCGCTTGGTGCGGGTGAAGACCATCGTCGCGCCGCGGCCGTCGGCCTGCAGGATGCGCGCGACCATCTCGACCTTGTCGAGCGCGTGCGAGCGGTAGACGAACTGCTCGGTGGTGTCATGGGTGGCCGCCCCCTGCACGCCCTCGGCCCGGATGTGGGTCGGCTGGTTCATGAACGTGCGGGCCAGCGTGATGATCGGGTCCGGCATGGTGGCCGAGAACAGCATCGCCTGGCGCTGCGCGGGGATCTGCTTGAGGATGCGTTCGATATCGGGCAGGAAGCCCAGGTCCAGCATCTCGTCGGCCTCGTCGAGCACCAGCACCGACAGCCCGCCGAGCTGCAGGTGGCCCTGCTGCGCCAGATCCAGCAGCCGGCCCGGGGTGCCGACCACCACGTCGGCGCCCTTCTGCAGGGATTCGATCTGCGGCTCGTAGGGGCGGCCGCCATAGATGGACACCACCGACAGTGGGCGGCCGTCCTCGGTCTTGAGGTACTTCGCCGCGCCGGTCAGATCCTCGAAGACCTGAATACACAGTTCGCGGGTGGGCACCACGATCAGGGCGCGCGGGGTGCCGTTGAGCGGGCGGTCGCCACCGGCGGCAGCCTCGGTGGTGATCCGGTGCAGCAGGGGCACGCCGAAGGCGAAGGTCTTGCCCATGCCGGTGCGGGCCTGGCCGATGAGGTCGTCGCCGGCCATCGCCAGCGGCAAGGTGAGTTCCTGGATGGCGAAGGCGTTCTCGATGCCCTGCTCGGTGAGTGAGCGAACGATCTCGTCGCGGACGCCGAGTTGGGCGAAGCTGATGGGTTCATGGGTATGCAGATGCGTCATAGGTTTTCTTCCGTTGTCATTCCTCGTACTTGCGTTCACGCGCGCACGAGTTGATGACTTTGGGAATGCGGGCCTCGCGCCGAGGAGGCGGGCCCACTGCGTGCACGCACATTACCGAGGTCAATGATACCTGGTCGGCCCTATTTTCGGGATTGCCGCCTACTAGAGTGGGTTCCATGGAAGCGCCCCGGGTGACGTCACAGCCGGCTTCCTCCCCGACGGTCGCGGCCGACCACCCGGGCATCAACGAACTCTTCTCGTTGCTGGCCTACGGCGAGGTGGCCGCGTTCTACCGGCTCACCGAGGAAGCCCGGATGGCCCCGGACCTGCGTGGACGGATCAACATGGCCCGGATGGCCGCCGCGGAGATGGCGCACTACGAAACGCTGCGCTCCACCCTCGAGGGTCGCGGGGTCGACGTGCTGCCCGCCATCACCCGCTACGCGCCGGCGCTGGAGCAGTACCACCGCCTCACCACGCCGAGCACCTGGCTGGAAGCTCTGGTCAAGACATATGTCGGCGACGCGATGGCCGCCGATCTGTATCTGGCGATCGCCGGATCGCTGCCGACGGACGTGGCCGACGTGGTGCGCGCGGTCCTGGCCGAGACGGTGCACTCCCAGTTCGTGGTCGCCGAGGTCGTCTCGGCGGTGACGGCCAGCGGACGCCAGCGCAGCCGGCTGGCGCTGTGGTCGCGCCGGCTGCTCGGTGAGGCAATCACCCAGGCGCAGTACGTGCTGGCCGATCACGACGAGCTGGTGGATCTGGTGCTGGCCAGCGGGGGACTGGGTCAGGTGACCGATCTCTTCGATCGGGTGCAGCGCACCCACGACGAGCGGATGCGGCAGCTCCGGCTGGCTTAGCGGCGGCGACGATGCGGAGCGCAGCGACGAGGAGGAGCGCCGCAATCGGGCTGAGCGGCGGCGACGATGCGGAGCGCAGCGACGAGGAGGAGCGCCGCAATAGGGCTTAGCGCCGCAATCGGGCTCAGCGGTTGCAGGTGGTGAAGGTTGCGTAGTCGGTCTGCGACACCACCGTCTTGCCGCCGGCGTCGGTGATCCAGCAGTTCAGCTGACTTCCGTGGCTGTTGGCCGTCACGTAGTTCACCGGCACGTCGGGGATGACGGCCATCGTCCAGGGCAGCGTGACGTTCTCCAACGTCTGCAGCGTGCCGGTCTCGTCGGCATAGACCACGGTCACCGGATCGTCTGCCCGCTGGTTCCCGGCGATCGTGTAGACGATCTGGCGCAGATCCAGCTGCGGCTGGGCCGCTGACCGCGAATCGATGCGGACCGGAACTTCGGCCGGGGCGGCCGTGACTGTCACCGCCTGGGGCATGGCATGCGGGGTGCTGGGGCCGACGGTGGCGACGACCGTGCGCGGAGTGCTGCCGGAGTCGGTGTCCGAGCCGGCGACTTTGATCACGAACATCGTCGCTGCGGCGGCCGCGGCCACGCCCAGTGCTGCCACCACGAGCCCCGTCGTGCGGGGGTGTCTGTCCTCGATCACCTGGCCAGGGTATGAACGGCGCAGGCATGCACTGACACGGCGCACGCACCCGTTGTCATGCTGTTACCGCAGCTTGATGGCTTGTTGGCCAAACCGGCCGGATCGGCCGCATCTGCGCAGCCGGGCGTCCACTAGCCTCACTGGTAACGCTTTAGGAAAGGGGCCGGTGTGGAGGTCAAGATCGGTGTCTCGGACAGTCCGCGCGAGCTGGTGTTCAACAGCTCCGATTCGCCCGAGGTGGTTGAGCACGAGATCAAGACGGCGCTGGCCGACAGCGCGGTGCTGAGCCTGATCGACGACAAGGGCCGCCGTTTCCTGGTCCAGACCGCGAAGATCAGCTACGTCGAGATCGGCGCCGCCGACACGCGCCGGGTGGGTTTCGGCGTCGCCGCGTCGTCCTCGTAGGGACGCTCAGCTGCGGGCCAGCGGCACATGTGACAGGCCGCCCCAGGCGAACTGCACGGTGCCCTCGACCGCGTCCTCCTTGGAGATCGGCCGCTCGGCGTCCAGCCAGTACCGGGCGCAGTCCACGCTGATGCCCACCAGGCCCACCGCGATCATCCGGGCCCGGTGCGGGTCGAGGCCGGAATCCTGGCTGATCAGGTCGAACACCGCGTCGGTGCAGGCCTCGATCGCGACCTTCACCTGAGCGGCCACCTGCGGTTCGGTGACGTTGTCGTTCTCGAAGATCAACCGGTAGCCCTGGCTGTCGTGCTCGATGAAGTCGAAGAACGCTCCGACCGCTGACCGCAGCCGCTGCCGGTTGTCGGTGGTGGTCCGCAGGGCCTGGCGAACGCCGGCCACCAGGATGTCCCCGTGCTGCCCCAGCGCCGCCAGGTACAGGTCCAGCTTGCTGGAAAAATGTTGGTAGAGAACAGGTTTGCTGACCCCGGCCCGGTCGGCGATCTCGTCCATCCCGGCGGCGTGATAGCCCCGGTCGACGAACACTTCGCTGGCCGTGGCCAGCAGTTGATCGCGGCGCTCGCCGCGGGGCAGACGGCCGCCGCGGGCGCGCTTTCGCGCGGCCGTGTCGGTCGGATTGCTCACGTCCCGACACTACTACTCGAACCTGGTGACCCCCCTGTGCCCGTGCTGGGAGTTCGACACGCGCGTGCCTCGGGGGCCGCCGGACCGCCGGTTATGCCATCCTGGGTCGGTGACCAATGACCCGGGGCCCAGCGGGGGTGGTCGCGTGCCGGTGCTGCACAGCGAATGGAATCAGCCGCTGCGCGCCCTTCGCGACCCGCTGGCGGAGGATTCCGGCCGCCCCAGGTCCAACCGCGACGAGCATCGCCAGCTGCGCAAACAAAGCTGGCTCGGCCGGTTTCTGTCGACCTACGGCTGGCGCGCTTACGCCCTTCCGGTGCTGGTGGTGCTCACCGGCGTCGTTCTCTATCAGACCTTGACCGGCACGACGGTTCCCGTCGCCGAGGAGATCGTCACCGGCCCGCCGACCATCGGCTCGTCGGGGACCACCATCGTCGGCGCACCGCCGCGCGGGCTCACCGAGTTCGACGCCAGCCTGCCCACCGGCAAGCTGCCCGACGGCGGCCCGTTCGCCGAAGCGGGCGCCAAGACCTGGCGCATCGTTCCGGGCGCCTCGCCCAAGGTGGGGGAGGGCACGGCCAAGACCTTCACCTATACCGTCGAGATCGAGGACGGCATCGACACGTCATCGTTCGGCGGCGACGAGGGTTTCGCCCGGATGGTGACCGAGACGCTGGACAACCCGAAGAGCTGGACGCACAACCCGCAGTTCGCGTTCCAGCGCGTCGACGCCGCCGACGCCAAGCCCGACTTCCGGGTGTCGCTGACTTCTCCGGCCACCGTCCGTGAAGGCTGTGGCTACGAGATCCAGCTCGAATCATCCTGCTATAACCCGATTTACGGCGTCGGAGCCGAGCCGCGGGTGTTCATCAACCTGGCCCGCTGGGTCCGCGGGGCCATGCCGTTCCAGGGTGACATCGGCTCCTACCGGCAGTACCTGATCAACCACGAGGTGGGCCACGCCATCGGCTACACCAGCCACGAGCCGTGCGACCGCAACGGGGCGCTGGCGCCGATCATGATGCAGCAGACCTTCTCGACGTCGGACAACGACGCCTCGCGCTTCGATCCCGGGTCGGTCCAGCCGGACAACAAGACCTGCCGGTTCAACGCCTGGCCGTATCCGATCGC
>JBAXUD010000282.1:0-4778 GCA_037129875.1 Mycobacteriaceae bacterium | reverse complement strand
TGCGGTGGCTTTTCCACCGCGCGGAGCAAGCGATGTCGGTTCCCTTACGCGTGGACTTGAATTCCGCGGTCGTCACATACCGACCAGCGGCGGCACGATGCGAAGCCCAAGGAGTTGTTCGACGGCTACCCTTGGCGCACTTTTCGAAGTCACTGCGGACAGAAGCACTATTCGGGACGTATTGGTCATCGACGCTCGGTGACCGTGTCATCTATGAATCGCGTTTGGAACTTGCGAATCTACTTGCTGCCGACTTCGACGTAGGTGTGAAGCGGATTGCTGCCCAACCGTTCTTGCCCAAGGCGGGGTGCGGCCGGTCGAGCAGGGCGAGGGCGACAGCTTCGTGATCGCCTTCGCGAGGGTCCTGAGGCCGTGCAGAGCGGCTGCCGGTGCGGGCAGCGATCCGCGAACCCACACGTATCCGCCACCTCCCACGCGCCGACGGGGCCGCCGGGAATCTGGGCGAGCCTCGGTGTCGGCCGCTCGAGATCGGGGCGGGCGGCGGTCAGCGCCGCGGTGTAGGGATGCCGTGGATCGTCGTGAAATCCTGTCGCTGTCGCTGTCGCTGTCGCTGCCGACTGCCGAGTCGGTGGCGGTACGGCCCCCACTGTCAGCGATCAGGATTGTGGCGCTCGTTGCCGCCAGCGTCAGGCGGACTTTCGCGGCGTCCACTATCGCTCCCCAACTGCCGCGGCGGAGTTCGGTCGTGGGATCTGCTGGGTGATGCAGTGCACGCCGCCGCCGCCGTAGGCGACGATGTTGCCGGGCACCCCGACCACCTCTCGATCCGGAAAGGCCCGCCGCAGGGTCGCCAACGCCTGTTCGTCGAGTTCGTGCGCTGCGATCGGAACGATCACACCGCCGTTGGCGAGGTAGAAGTTGGCGTACGCCACCATCGTTGTCGTGCCATCGGGCAGCGTGGTCACGGGGAACTCGGGCAGCTCGAGGATTTCGAAGGGCAGGCCCGCGGCATCGCTCGACTCGCGCAACACCTTCACGTTCGCGGCCATCCGCTCGTAATCCGGCAATTCGGGATCCTCGCAGGTTTGGGCGATGACCACGCCGGGCCGCACATATGTGCATACGCCGTCGACGTGCCCATCGGTGTGCGCGTCGTCGAAGTGCCCGTAGGGCAGCCAGATCACCTTGGACACACCCAGTCGTCCCTTGAGCTCGGCCTCGATGTCGGCCCGCGACATGGCCGGGTTGCGGTTCACATTGAGCAGGCATTGCTCGGTGGTGATGAGAGTGCCTTCACCGTCGACAGTGATCGAGCCGCCCTCCAGGATCATGTCGGAAGGGCTGCGGTCGATCCCGAGGACCTCCAGAATGCGCCGGCTGATGGTGGCGTCCTGGTCGTAGGGCAGGAAACGCTCACCCCAGGAGTTGAACCCGAAGTCAACGGCCGAGCGTCGACCCGTACGGTCGGCCACGATCAGCGGCCCCGAATCCCGGATCCACGAGTCGTCGATCGCCAGCTCGACGACTTCCACCGCACCGCCGCATGCAGCCCGGACTTCGTGAGCCTGGCCCGGATTGGTGATCATCAGCACCGGCTCGAACTGGCCGATCGCGTTCGCGGTCGCGGCGTACTCCGCTTTGGCCTCCTCGAAGTAGGGGCCCCACAGGCTTTCGCGGGTGGGCCACGCCATCAGGCACCGCTCGTGGGGTGCCCATTCGGCGGGCATCTGCCATGTCGTCGAAACAGCTTCGGTGGTCATGGGGTGTTCGGGTGCCGTCTGCGTCATGAGACGATCATCATACTGTCTGAAAAATTAGTCAATTATTCATGAGCGCGCGCTGGCGACTGCCGGCAGGCGGACGGTGCGTCCGCGACGACGGGCACGCCGTCTCCCAGGTGCGAGCATGACCTCGGTGCGTCGGGGCGCGGGTCCAGATTGTCTGGCATCAGTCCAGTTCAATGGGGTGAAGAGGTAGCCGCTGGCGGACACCACGGTCGCGAACGCCATCGTGCGTGCAAGCGCCCGACCCGGTGGCGATGGCTGGGTGTCGCAGATCAGATCACCCACGACGCTGGATGGACATTCCTGAATTATTGGTCAGTGACGATGTAGGCTGCTGTCGTCCCGTGCGGTGCTGGGACACGCAGAACAGCGAGGAGACCGATGTGATGGTCAGGCGACAGTTCCTGCTGTCCGGTGCGGCCGCGGCCGGCGCACTGCTGGCGGCTGCCTGCATCAGCGGCGCGCCCTCTTCCGAGGGCGACAACAGCGGCAGCGACGACGATCAGCGCACGTGGCGGATGCCCGAGGAGGGGGAACCGCATAAACGGACCTGGATGGCCTTCGGTGCGAGCGAAGCGATTTGGGGGGCCGAGATGCTCCCCGAAGTCCGCCGAAATCTGGCGACCATCGCGCAGACGATCGCGCAGTTCGAACCGGTGTCAATGCTGGTCCGGCCAGAGGACCTCGACGCGGCACGCGGCCTCGTCGGACCGTCTGTCGACTTGATCGAGGCGCCGCTGGACGACCTCTGGATGCGCGATACCGGACCGGTTTTCGTGAAGGGAAACGGGACTAAGGCCGGCGTGAACTTCAACTTCAACGGCTGGGGTGAGAAACAGGACTTCGATCAGGATGCCGGCGTCGCCGACTTCGTCGCCGCCAGGGCTGGTGTGGAATCACTACCCACCGACCTGGTTCTCGAGGGCGGCGGCATCGAGGTGGACGGCCAGGGAACCGCGCTGATCACCGCGAGTTGTGTGCTCAACTCCAACCGCAACCCGGGGTGGTCGAAAGCCGACGTCGAGGCCCAGTTGAAGCCGCTGCTGGGACTCGAGAAGATCATCTGGCTACCGGGCATCGCGGGCAAGGACATCACCGATGGCCATACCGACTTCTATGCGCGCTTCGCCCGCCCCGGCGTGGTCGTTGCCGGACTGGACCCGGATCCGAAGTCCTTCGACCACGACGTGACCGCGCGCCATCTCGACATCCTCAAGTCCGCGACCGACGCCAAGGGCCGCTCGCTCGAGGTCGTCGTCCTCGAGGCACCCGGCCATGTCCGGCCGGACTTCGAGTCTGACGACTTCGCCGCCGGCTACATCAACTTCTACGTCTGCAACGGCGCCGTGATCGCCCCCGAATTCGGCGACCCCGAGACCGACGACGCCGCCAAACGGGAGCTGGAACGGCTCTTCCCCGACCGCCGCGTCGTGCAGATCAACATCGACGGCGTCGCCGCAGGCGGCGGAGGCATTCACTGCACCACGCAACAAGAACCCGCTGACTAAGGAGGTCGTGTGTCCGATCGTCAGGCAATGATCCTGGAGGCCGCCATCCGGGTGATCGCCCAAAGCGGCGTGCGCGGGCTGCGGATCGAGAAAATCGCCGCCGAGGCGGGCATCTCGACCGCGCTGATCTACTACCACTTCGGAAGTCGTGCCGGGCTGATCCGGCGCACGCTGGAGCACATCAATGATCGTGCCGCCCGCTACACCGAGCAAGCTCTGGTGTCGACAAATCCGCGGGCACGGATCGAGCAGATGCTGCTCCTCGAGATCCAGGGCACCCCGACGGTCCGCGAGAACAGCATCGCATGGGGCGAACTGCGGGCCAGCGCGGTGTTCAACGACGAGCTCCGCGAGCAACTACGCGACGCGACCCAGGCGTGGTCGGCAGATCTCCAAGAGGTCATCAAGATAACCCAGGATGCCGAAATGGCCGATCCGACAATCGAACCGATCGACGTCGCCGAGCGCCTCACCGCGTTGGTCGAGGGTCTTAGCGAACGCTGGCTGAGCGGATCGATCACGCTCGAACGTGCGCAACATCTGCTTGCCGGGGCCATCGCAGCCGAACTCGGACCCGCGCGGTAGGTGGCCCTGCGCGTCGAACACCGCCAGGTCGTGGGCGAAAGTGCCACCGCCGCCACCGTATTCGGCGAGTACCGAGCACAGCGGCAGACCCAGCTCGCCGGCCTTGAGCCAGACATCACGGTCGATCGGGCGACCAGGCCCAGCGCCTCGCCCGGAGCCACTGGCGGTGATCGCCGCCTCCAAGTTCGGGGTAGTCGGCCTGGCCACGACGCTGCGCTACGAGTACGAACCCCAGAGGCATCCACATCAGCTCTGCATCTGTCCGCCGGAGTTGAAGACCCCGCTGGTGGCCCAGGAGCGCGCGGACGGCGATCCGGTGGCGCTGGACCTTAAGCTCATCGCCGGCTCGATGGAGGCCGATCCGGCTTGCGACCAGATCCTGGCCGGACTCGATGCCGGACGCTGGCGCATCATTCCGGGCTTTGCCGGCAAGGCCATGGCCTTCGCGGCGCAGCACATCCCGGGGGCTGTTCAATGCGTCGACCGCCTCTGCGGCCGTGTGACGATCGGTTCACCGAGAGTAGTCTGAACCGATTGCAGGGCCGAGGTGATCGCCATGGTCCGGAATGTGCCTGCGCAGCATCCCGTTCACCCGAGCCCTCAGCAGAGAGGGCTGCGCGACGATCTGCCGAACGCCCGCGTCGAAATCCGCAAAGAGCAACCGCGCCAACTCGAGTCGAGACTCATAGATGACATGGCCACCGACCGTGCTCGACCAATAGGTTCCCGAGTAATGCCTCTGGCCTCACCACGGAGTCGATTTGAGGTCACGCGGCCGGTTGCACAATTCCTTACAAACTAGTAAGTTAGGAACTATGACGCTAATCAATGCCGCCGCCATCGCCGATCCCCAGGCCGTCGAAGAGTTCTGTCAGCGTTGGGGGGCGGCCTGGAACGAACACGACGGTGACGCCGTCGCCGCACTGTGTGCCGAAGACCT
>JBAXUD010000281.1:0-4783 GCA_037129875.1 Mycobacteriaceae bacterium | reverse complement strand
GCCGCTGCGGACCTTTTGGCTCGTTGCGGGCGGCGGTGAGTTGATAGAACCGGCCGTCGAAGTCGGTGGTGTCCTGGCTGAGCAGACCGATCAGAACCTGGCAGGCCTCCTCGAAACGGTCGAATCGCTCTGTGAGCGTTCCTAATTCGATGCCGTAGGCGCCGGACTCCTCCTCGTTCCAGCCGGCGCCGATACCCAGTTCCAACCTGCCGCCGGAGATGATGTCCAGCGTCGCAGCCATATTGGCCAGCACGGCGGGGTGCCGGTAGTGGATGCCGGTGACCAGGGTGCCCAGCCTGAGCCGAGTGGTGGCCTGCGCCAGGGCGGTCAGGGTTGTCCAGCCCTCAAGGCACGGACCGGCCGGGTCGGAGAAAATCGGATAGAAGTGATCGAAGGTCCAACCCGACTCGAAGACGTCGATGTCGTCGGCGGCCCGCCACACCGCCAGCATGTCGGCCCAGGTGGTGTTCTGCGGTGAGGTTTTGAATGCGAATCGCATCATCGAGACCCTAGTCCGTGTTTCACAGCGAGAGCTGCATGACCTCCTGGCAAATAATGGTCTGTCGGCTTGCCGGCGTAGCGAGCACAGGCGACGACCGCCTCGACTCAACCGGCGCAGTAGCGGCAAGTCAGCCCACCCCCGACTCCGGAAGGTGGGACGCCTGACGCCCATGAGATTGCTGAGGCGAAAAGGGAAATTGTTGACAGTGCTCGCGCGGAGCGAATTGACCCAGTTCAGAACGCTCGACATACTGGCTGCATGGATGGGCCCACCGGGGGAGGCCGGCTTAGCGACAGAGACCTCGTCGATTCCGTTCTGCGGGACTTGGCGGAGGCTGCCGATCGTTGGGAGGCTCTCGTCGCCCAGGCTGAAACTGTCACGTACAGCGTCGACATGGGGGATATCCGCGCTGTTGCAAACTCCGACGGCAAACTCGTCGACTTGGCTCTGAACCCCGGCGTCACGACGGATTACACCCACGGTGAGCTCGCTGAGCGGCTCAACACGGTCATTGCCGCGCTACGAGGCGAGGTGGAAGAGGACTATCGGGCCCGTTACGGCGGTGACTGGGGATGAAGGTCTGCATGTGTGATCCCGTGTCCGGAGGGCGCCGACCGTGCCGCTGAACCTCTCGAACAGGGACCAGAACTCGGGTCACCTCTTCTACAACCGCCGCCTGCGGGCAGCGATCACGCGGTTTTCGGTGCGGATGAAACACGACGACCGCAAGCAACAGGCCGCGCTAGCGCTCTCGCTGGTCTTCGTGCTGCTGGGGTGCGCGTGGATGGCGTTGCTCAACGTGATGAAGCCCGCCGGTCTCGTCGGTCAGTCGGCCATTGTCGGAAATCGGGATACCGGGGCGCTGTACGCCAGGATCGACGGCCGGCTCTACCCGGCGTTGAATCTGACATCCGCGCGGCTGGCGACCGGGACGGCGGCCACACCAGCCTGGGTGAAACCCGCGGAAATCAGCAAATACCCGACCGGTCCGATGATCGGCATCGCCGGGATCCCGGACGACCTGGCGGTGCCGGGCAATCCGGTCTCGGCGTGGGCGGTGTGCGATACGGCACCGGATCGGGGAAGCGGCGGCGCTCCGACGGTGACCGCGATCGCCGGCGGGTTGTCCGGCGGCCGCGCGGAACCGATGTCGCCCTCGCAGGCTCTGCTGGCAACCCATCGGGGCGCGACCTACCTGATCTGGAACGGCCAACGCAGTCGCATCGACCCGGCGGATCGCGCCGTCACGTTCAATCTCGGTCTCGACCCTGGAGCCACCCGAGCGGTTGAGTTGTCGGGCGCGTTGTTCGACGCGATGCCGGCAACCGAACCGCTCGGCGTGCCGGCAATTCCGGAGGCCGGCACGCCGTCTCGCCTCTTGCCCGGATCGGTGGTGGGACGGGTGCTGCAAACCCAGGACGCCGGCGGTCAAGTGAGTGGTTTTTACGTCCTGCTGCCCGATGGCGTTCAGAAAGTCACGGCCTTCGTCGCCGATCTGCTGCGCACCGCCGACAGCCAGGGCGCCACCACACCTGAACTGGTGTCGCCGGACAAGCTCGTCGACATCCCCGAGGTCGAGGTTCTCAACGTCGGCTTCTATCCGACCGGGAAGCTGCAGTTCATCGATTCCGGCGCCAATCCGGTGAGCTGCGTGAGCTGGACGAAGCAGTCCACCGATCCGCAGGCGACGGTCGCGGTGATCAACGGCCGGGGGCTGCCGACACCTTCGGACTTGGACTCGCGCATCGTCACGCTCGTCCGCGACGCCAGGGATGCCGACTCGGTGGAAGCTCAGCAGACGCTCGTGGTTCCCGGTGCGGCGAATTTCGTGGCGACCACCGCCGGTTCGGTCACCGCCGACACCCGGGAGAGCCTCTACTGGGTATCGCCCCAGGGTGTCCGGTACGGCATCGAATGGGAGCAGGAGACGCTGCAGGCCTTGGGGATTGACCCACGCCAGGCGGTGCAGGCACCGTGGCCGATCGTCCGCACCTTCGCACCCGGACCGGCCATCAGCAAGGCCGGCGCTCTGCTGGCGCGGGACACGATCAGCCCCGTCGGCACCGCTGCCCAACTCCGGGCGCCGCAACCGGGAGCAGGAGGGTAGCCATGTCCAAGAGAGGTTTTGTCCGCGGTCCCCGCGCATCGGCGCCGACGGTGGCCCCGGTGCGGGTCATGGTGAATCCGCCGCTTTCCCTGCCCGAGCGCGAGCCGCGCAACATCCTGGTGATGATCGCCGCCCCCGCCCTGCTGGTGGGCATCATCGGAACGCTCGTGGTCATGTACAGCTCGGGTGTCCGCTCCCTGCAATCCGGGCTCTTCCCGATGATCGGTCTGGTCGGGTTCGGCGCACTGATGTTCAGCGGCAGGTTCGGCCGGGGCCGACGTGTCAGCTGGGGCGAACAGGAGAAGCAACGTCGCACGTATCTGCGGCAGCTCGACGAGGACCGCGACGAGGTGCAAAGGGCAGCGCAGCAGCAGCGGAAAAGCCAGTTGTACGTTCACGGCGATCCACTCAACCTCGACACCATCATCGGCGGTCCCCGGATGTGGGAGCGCCGCCCCGGCGATCCGGACTTCCTCGACGTCCGGCTGGGTATCGGGGTGCAGTCGACGGCCGAGTCCGCGGTGTCTCTGCAGTGGCCCGACGTACCGGTCGGCGAGGAACTCGAGCCGGTGACCGGTCGCGCCCTGCGGGATTTCATCCTGGAGCAGAGCAAGATCCGCGATATCGGCAAGGTGCTGAGTATGCGGTCCCGGCCGGGTTTCAGCTTCGTCGGCGACAGCGTCGAGGAGCTGCACGCGCTGGCCAGGTCGGTACTCTGCTCGCTGGCGGTCCACCACAGCCCCGGCGACCTCAAGCTCATGGTGGTCACCCGGCACCCGGAGCAGTGGTCCTGGCTGGTGTGGCTACCGCACAACCACCACGACGAGATGTTCGACGCCTGCGGTCTGCGCCGTCTGGTTTTCACCTCGCCGGGTGAACTCGAAGAGGCGCTGGACAGTGAACTGCACCGCAAAGGCCGCGGCCCGTGGGCGCCGCCGAGTGGGTCCAGCCCCACCACCATGGGCTCGCCGATGGAGTCCGATGCGGCTTCGGGCCTCGGACCGCACTGGGTCATCATCGACGACAACGTCGGCACTCCGGAGCAGTGGGAGGCCGTCACGGGCCAGAAGGGTATGGCCGGGATTACGGTGTTGCGGTTGGCAACCCGGCCCGGTGAGGGAGTCGGCTTCGGCACCGCCGACGAACGCTTCGAACTGCGCGAAGGGCGACTCCGGCACCGCGACGCCTTCTACGCGGTGGCCGATATGCTCGCCGAGAGCACGGCCGACCGTTACGCGCGAGCGTTGGCGCGATGGTCGCCGATGAGAGCCGGCGAACTCTCCGAGACCGCCAGCCAGGGCGCCGAACTGTTGCGATCGCTGGGTATCAGCGACCCACGCCGCCTCGACGTGGACCGGCTGTGGGCGGAGAGTCGCGGCCGCGGAGACTCCCGTTGGGCGATGATCCCGGTCGGCGTCAAACCCGGCGGCGACCTGCAGTACGTGATTCTGCGTGCAAAAGACTTCGGCGGCTATGGATTCCACTCAGTCGTGGTCGGGACCTCGGGGTCGGGAAAGTCCGAGTACTTCTTGGCGCTCTGCAACGGAATCGCGTTGACGCACTCGCCGGAGAGCTTCATCGTCATCTTCGTCGACATGAAGTTCGAGTCGGCAGCCCAGGATCTCGAAGGACTCCCGCATGTCGCGGGTTCACTGTCCAACCTCGGCAAGGACGACCGCCACCTCGCCGAGCGGATGCGCAAAGCGATCGACGGCGAGATGGCCCGGCGCTACGCCCTTTTCAAGGACGCAGGGGCGCGTGATGCCAACGAGTACGAGGAGATGAGGCTCGCCGGACGTGACCTCGAGCCGGTTCCGATCCTGCTCGTCATCATCGACGAGTACCTCGAGCTCTTCCACCACCACCCGGAATGGATCGACCTCGTCATCCATATCGGGCAGGAGGGCCGCGGCTGCAATGTCTTCTTCACTCTCGGCGGACAACGCCTCGACCTGTCTTCGTTGAGCAAAGCCAAGAGCAACATCGCCTTTCGTGTCGCACTGCGCGCCGAGACCGCAGAGGACTCCCGCGATGTCATCGGCAGCGATGCCGCTCTGCACCTGCCGTCGAAGGAGAACGGCTACGGGTTGCTGAAGGTCGGTCCGCGGGAGCTGGAGCAGTTCCGGTGCTTCTACGTCTCGGCGCCGTTCGTCGTGCCGAAGAAGGTCGTCGAC
>JBAXUD010000280.1:0-4793 GCA_037129875.1 Mycobacteriaceae bacterium | reverse complement strand
ACCCCGGAATGTCCTCCGAGGACCATTTTCGCTGGTAGCGGGGACAGGACTTGAACCTGCGACCGCTGGGTTATGAGTTGGCCCCTGTTGTGGCACAACGGTTTTCATAATTCGATTTGTGCAGGTCAGTGGGTTTGACGGTTTCAGAGGGGCGCACTGGGCCGCATGTTTTTCATCTGATATCGCCTCAATCTCGATGTCCGGGAAAGCGGGAACAGGTCACAAGGGCGCCAACGGTATTCACGCAATCGATCAGGCGTTCCGTCCCACTCTCGGGTCAGGCGACCGTCGACGTGACCGCACCACTCTTGAACGCACGAAGGACGGCCGCTTGCGAGCATCCGAAAGGATGGTCCGGCTTGATATAGGGGTTCCAGAACCCCGGCGCGAAACCGGGCGGCGCCGAGCAGTCGTCGATGGTCAAGCCGCGCAGGCCGGCGGCGTCCACCGCGGCGTGCCAGGACTGGACATCGTGGAAGTAGTCCTCGACCGACAGCTGTCCCACCGGGGTGACGAACGTCGTCCGAATTCTTGTGAAGGGTGGCACCTCGCCGGTGTGGTCGGCCGGCAACACGAACTGTTTGACCAACGCGTACCGCTCGGAGTCGGGAAACGGCGCGCGATTGAGCCGCGGGTGGGCGTCTAACACGATGACTTCGCCGCCGGGCGCCAGGAACGCCGCGGCGGCCCGCATCATGGCGTCGAGGTCGTCTTGGGTGGATGCATGGCTGGTGACGAACGCCATGACCGCCACATCGAAGGTCCCCAGCAGACGATCCAGGTCGGCGTTGCCATCGGCCCAGTCTGGCGCACCGTGTCCCAGCGCGATCAGATCGCCAAATGCGAAGTGGCAGTTCGCCGGAGCCGCTGCTGCGGGAGCAAGGGCCAGTTGCTCCCGGCTGTGATCGACGCCCAGTGCGAGGGCAACGTTGTCCATGGCCGCGACCTCCTTGGTTCGCCAGCCGGCCCCGCAACCGAGGTCGACGAACCTCGCACCCGACCGCGCCGACAGGGCCTGCGCCAGCGCCTGCATGGCGTTCCAGTTGTCCGCCGCCGACGAGGAATTCGGCAAGGCGTGATAGGCCGCGTAGATATCGGCGGCCGCGGTCCCGTATTCCGCGGTGTCTTCTACGAACACGGTTACAGACTCCAATCGGCAGTCGCTGGGCTACCAATCGTTGCATCGAACTGGGTCGCGGCCGAGGACTAGAACCTTCGACGTGTGTTTGGTCCAAGATCTGAAAACACCAGTGCCGGGTTACCACTTGCCGTCGGTAACCGTGTCCGGGCTGGCGTCGCCCAGTGAGACGACTGTCTTCGGATCGACCGGCACGAACGGACCGTCCTCGTTACCGAGCTTTTCGCCGACGGTCTTCACTTTTGACAAGATCGCCGAGGCTGCCAGGTCTTTGGCGTCTGCGTCGTAATAGTCGAACCATGGCAGCCCTGCGCTCACGTAGGCATCGCGGTCGACCGGTGTCGGGGGCGGCACCTCTCCGGTGATGGCAGTCCATTGCGCGGCTGAGCACAGGTGGACGAACACCCTTCGGGCACCGGTCTCGTCGTAGTCGGCGAGTGGACGGTCATCGGTGTAGACCTCCTGGCGCATCCGACCGCCGGCCCCCAGCCCCATGTCCGCCGAACCAGGCGCAGGCACACTGGCGCAGATCATGTCGTCGCAAACCGCCGGGCGCGCGTTCCGGGCAGCGTGCCATGCCGCCAGTGCCTGTTCGGTCAAGCCGACGGTCCGGAGCTGCACTCCCCCGTGAGTCTCCTGCCCGGTGACCTGCCCTTCGACGGTGGCTCCCGAACCGAGTGGCACAGCGACGAACTGTCGAATGAAACCGTCGCCGGCGTTGATGCCGTCCAGCCACGGCTGATCAGGCAGCACAACGTAGTTCTGCGGATCTTTGACCAGGTGCTCGATCCACGGCAAGCCGCTCACCGCACAGACTTTGCCGACACCAACCTGTAAGGCAGCGGGTTCGGAAGCGTCGAACGACAGCCACATCGCTTCCCGCTGGTAAATCGGCAGCATCACCCCGCCACGAGCCAGCCATTCCGCCGGTGCGGTGTCGGGGTAGTCCTCGACCCGCCGCAACGGAAAACGACCCAGACCCGGCGGAAGCGGATGCAGCCCCGTCTCGGGGATTCGCAACGTCCGCTGGAATTCCACACTTACCGGACCCATCACCAACTGGTCCCTGACAATCTTTACTGCAGGCGTATCCGCCATGATTCCCCCATCTGTGTATTACCGATATCTCTAGCAAGCGCCACCGACAAGTTGCAGTCGCGCAGCGCAGCGCAGATGGGAATTCCTGTTGGAACTGCGCGAGCCGCCATGACCGCACGCCTCGTCGATACACGGACTGACGAAGGACGGAACTGACCGCGATGGGGCAACGACTTGACGTTCCGCCGCCCGACGGCGACGGTGCACATGCCTGGGTGGTCGAACACCTCGGCGACCTCTGCGCCCTTGAGGAACCTGGGCACCCGTCGGCGGGGAACGGCCCTGCGCGCGGCGGGCAACAGGCGGCCGACGCCGCCCTGCAGGCCTATGACGTACGCGGATACGCCCGCCGGCGCAACAACGTCTGGCCGGCACCGACCCGGGGATCCTCGAGGCTCTCGCCGTACATCAGGCACGGTCTGCTCACCCTGCGGGAGGTCTGGGACCACGTCGGCGCGGGTCCGCCCGACGACGTTGCGAAGTTCCGCGACGAACTCCGATGGCAGGAGTACGCGCGGCATCTCTACGCCCGGGTCGGACGGGCCTCCCGCCACTCACTGCGGTTCTCCGTCCCTGCGCGAGACGCCGCCGGCGAGCGGAGTAATCCGTGGAACACCGAAGCCCTGTGCCTGCAGTCCGCCTGGTCGGAACTGGTGAGCGAGGGCTGGCTGACCAATCAGACCCGCATGTGGCTCGCGTCGCACTGGAACGTGCGAGAGGGCCTGGGCTGGCGGGACGGGGAAGACCTGATGTACCGGCACCTGCTGGACGGCTCGCGCGCCGCGAACCGCCTGGGTTGGCAGTGGACCGTCGGCGCGCTGACCGGCAAGGCCTACGGATTCTCTCGCTGGCAGGTCGAGAAGCGCGCACCTGGCCTGTGCGCCACCTGCCCTCTGGAGCACCGGTGCCCGATCGCCGACTGGCCGGCCACCGACGAGCGGGCCCCGTTGGGGTACAGCGACCCGCGGTTGCGCCGCGACGATGACCCGGAGGCCACCGCCGGTCCGGCAACAGCACGTAAATCTGCTGAGCCGCAGGCTATCTGGATGACCGCGGAGAGTATGAGTGATCGCGACCCGGCCACTGCGGCGCATCCGGAGTTACCGGTCGTGTTCGTGTTCGACGAACCGTTGCTGCGGGAGTTGCGACTCTCGGCTCGCAGGTTGGTCTTCCTGGCACAGTCGCTGGCCGATCTGGGGACCCGTCGAGAGGTTCACCTGTGGCGGGGCGAACCCGTCGAGGCGCTGCAGGGACGACGCCTGGCGGCGACGTTCACGCCGGTTCCCGGCTGGCGGTCCCGCGCGGCCCGCGTCGACGTGGTGTCACTGCATCCGTGGCCCTGGCTCGAGCGGCCTCGTGCCGGTTCGGTGGCCTCCTACTCGGCGTGGGCCAGGGGCCGTCGCTGAAGACGGGAATTCCCGCAGACCTCAACCGCGGAGCCCGCGCTGCCGTTCGTCGACGCATGCTTCGACGGGGCGATGTGCCCGGTGTCGGTCGACTACCTGGTCCGGCCGATCGAGGTGTTCGACGAGGTGGCCCGGCTGCCATGATGACCCCGTGAGCTCACCGTCCGGCGCCGTACGAGCGGTCCTGGACAAGGGCGTGTTCTGCGCCGTCGCGACCATGACCTCCCACGGCCCGCACTGCACTCCGCTGGTCTTCGCATCCCATGCCGGACGGCTGTGGCTGAGCACGTCGCGCCAATCCCTCAAGGCTCGGACGTGGAAGCGTGATCCGTCCATAGCGGGGCTCGTACGTCACGAGGACCTCGCCGTCACCTTCAGCGGAGGGGTGACGATCTACGACGCCCTCGACGCGCGCACCTGGGCGGGGGCAGTCGTCAGTGCACCCGCGATCGCCAGCGCGTCGGCGATCTTCAGCCGCAAGAACGCGCGTTTCTTTGCCGGCTACGCGGTCGACGCGAACAAGGTGCCGCTGTCCTGGACCCTCCCCGGCCGGGTGTTGGTCGGAGTGGCTCCCGAACGCACGGCCCTGCTCGACGACGACGGGGTCCGCGAGCGCCATGGCCGGTGGGGCAACGAACCCGCTTCCCGCAACATCTTTCGGCGTACGAAGGGCGACGACCCCCTCGGCGACCTACCCGATGACGTGTCAGCGCCGCTGGGCACCGAGGGCCGCGGTGCGCTGACGGTGTTGGGAGACGGGGGCCCGGTGGTGCTGCCGGTCGGGTGGCGCGTGGACGGTGACGCGCTCTACGCCGCGCTTCCCGCCGAGACGCTCGCCCTCGCCGGCGCCGCGGAGCCCGCCGTGCCGATGGCCCTCACGATCGACTACGCATCGGAATGGCGCGCGAAGGACATGGTGGGCGCGATGCTGCAGGGCCAAGGCGCGGCCTTCGTCGACGGCGTGGTCGGCGGCGGCGCCGCGTCGATGCGCGACCTCGCCGACGCTATCGCCCCGGGGGCCACGGCCCTCGTCCGGATCAGCGTACGACGCTCGGTCTGGTGGAAGGGCTGGTCGAGCGGGAGCGTCCGACGGCGGAAGTGAAGGCTCGGTGCCGGCGAGCGCGCTGGTTACATCTCGTCAGCATCGGCGA
>JBAXUD010000028.1:0-15139 GCA_037129875.1 Mycobacteriaceae bacterium | reverse complement strand
GCTGCGCTCCTGCCCTCCGGCCTCATCCCCGGGTCGCTGCGCTCCTGCCCTCCGGCCTCATCCCCGGGTCGCTGCGCTCCTGCCCTCCGGGAATCCCGCGGCCAATGCCATTACAGTCTTTGGCGGGCAGTTCGCCGTGGTGTAATTGGCAGCACCTCTGATTTTGGTTCAGATAGTTCAGGTTCGAGTCCTGGCGGCGAAGCAAGACTTCGACTGAGCGACTGTGCGGTTTCGCACGGTACGGCCGCGTGTCGGGCGCGAAACCACATAATCAGGAGACCCCATGACGACGACAAGCAGCGATACGGCCGTTCTGGTTCTGGCGGCCGGCGCGGGTACCCGCATGCGGTCCGACACCCCGAAGGTGCTGCACACCGTGGGCGGGCGAAGCATGCTGTCGCACGCGATGCACGCGGTCGCCAAGGTTGCACCGCTGCACCTGGTGGCGGTGTTGGGCATGGACCGCGAACGCATCGCCCCGGTGGTCACCGACCTCGCGGCCCAGCTCGGCCGTCGCATCGAGATCGCCGTCCAGGAGAGTCAGCTCGGCACCGGCCACGCCGCACTGTGCGGGTTGTCGGCACTGCCCGATGACTTCGACGGCGTGGTGGTCATCACCTCCGGGGACATCCCGCTGCTGGACGCCGACACCCTGGCCGAGCTCATCGCCGCCCACCGCGCCGATCCGGCCGCGGTGACGGTGCTGACCACCACGGTGCCCGAGGCCCGCGGCTACGGCCGCATCCTGCGCACCCAGGACGGCGAGGTCATCGCGATCGTCGAGGAGGCCGACGCCACCCCGCAGCAGCGGGCCATCCGCGAGATCAACGCCGGGATCTACGCGTTCGATATCGCCGCGCTTCGCTCGGCGCTGAGCCGGCTGTCGTCTGACAACGCCCAGCACGAGCTCTACCTCACCGACGCGATCGCGATCGTGCGCGCCGACGGACAACGCGTGCAGGCCAAGCACATCGACGACGCCGCCCTGGTCGCCGGTGTGAACGACCGCGTGCAACTGGCCGATATGGGGGCCGAACTCAACCGGCGGATCGTCGAGGCCCATCAGCGGGCCGGGGTCACCGTGGTGGACCCGCGGAGCACCTGGATCGACGTCGAGGTCCAGATCGGCCGCGACACCACGATCGCCCCCGGAACCCAGTTGCTCGGCACCACGCGCATCGGCGCGCAGTGCCGGATCGGCCCGGACACCACCCTGGCCGACGTCGAGGTCGGCGACGGCGCGACGGTGGTCCGCACGCACGGCAGCCAGGCGATCGTCGGTTCGCACGCCGAGGTCGGCCCGTTCACCTACCTGCGGCCGGGCACCCGCCTGGGAGCCGACGGAAAGCTCGGCGCGTTCGTCGAAACCAAGAACGCCTCCATCGGCATCGGCACCAAGGTGCCGCACCTGACCTACGTCGGCGACGCCGATATCGGCGAACACACCAACATCGGCGCCTCCAGCGTGTTCGTCAATTACAACGGAGAGAGCAAGAGCCGCACCACCGTCGGCTCGCACGTACGCACCGGCAGCGACACCATGTTCGTCGCCCCGGTCACCGTCGGCGACGGCGCCTACACCGGAGCCGGGACGGTGCTGCGCAATGACGTCCCGCCCGGCGCACTGGCGGTGTCGGCGGGGGCACAGCGCATCATCGAGGACTGGGTGCTGCGCAACCGCCCGGACAGCGACTCAGCCAAGGCCGCGATTCGGGCGAAAGCCGCTCGCGAATCCGCTGACGGTGGTTCATCCGACTACCCCGAGCAGCCCTGAAGACGGCCAAACCCCGTACGATGACCGCGTATCAATCCCCAACCGGCAAGGGCAGCGCTGTGGGCATCGATTGGATTGACAACCGGAAGAACCTCATGTTGTTCTCCGGCCGGGCGCACCCCGAGCTGGCCGAGCAGGTCGCCAAGGAACTCGACGTCAACGTCACCGCTACGACCGCACGTGACTTCGCCAACGGGGAGATCTTCGTGCGATTCGACGAGTCGGTGCGCGGCTGCGACGCCTTTGTGCTGCAGTCCCATCCCGCGCCGCTGAACAAGTGGCTGATGGAACAGTTGCTGATGATCGACGCGCTCAAGCGCGGCAGCGCCAAGCGCATCACCGCGATCATGCCGTTCTACCCCTATGCCCGCCAGGACAAGAAGCATCGCGGCCGCGAGCCGATCTCGGCCCGGCTGGTCGCCGATCTGCTCAAGACCGCCGGAGCCGACCGGATCGTCTCGGTCGACCTGCACACTGACCAGATCCAGGGCTTCTTCGACGGCCCCGTCGACCACATGCGCGGCCAGAGCCTGCTGACCAGCTACATCAGAGACAACTACCCGACCGAGAACATCGTGGTGGTGTCGCCGGACTCCGGCCGGGTGCGGGTCGCCGAGAAGTGGGCCGACTCGCTGGGCGGTTCGCCGCTGGCGTTCATCCACAAGACCCGCGATCCGCGGGTGCCGAATCAGGTGGTATCCAACCGGGTCGTCGGCGAGGTCGAGGGCAAGACCTGCGTGCTCACCGACGACATGATCGACACCGGCGGCACCATCGCCGGCGCGGTGAAACTGCTCCGCGAGGACGGCGCCAAGGACGTCATCATCGCCGCCACCCACGGGGTGCTGTCCGACCCGGCCGCCGAGCGATTGGCCGCCAGCGGCGCCCGTGAGGTGATCGTCACCAACACCCTGCCGATCGACGAGTCCAAGCGCTTCCCGCAGTTGACCGTGCTGTCGATTGCACCACTGCTGGCCGACACCATCCGCGCGGTGTTCGAAAACGGTTCGGTGACCGGCCTTTTCGACGGAGACGCGTAGCCCGAGTTGACGATATTGCCTGCCCGTCACCGCCGGATGATTGCCGCGGTCTTCATCGTGGCCGCCGCGGCGACAGCCTGCGGCGCGCGGACCGCCGACTACACGTCCTTGCTGCCGTCGAGCCCGACGTCGACGAGCGCGACGACTTCCACCACGCCGACGCCGATCGCGCAGTACCTCGACACCGTCGGCGTCACCGGCCAGCAGCTTCCGCTGGACAAGCTGACCAATCTCACCGTCACCCTCCCCCGGCCGCCTGGCTGGACGAAGTACTCCAACTCCAACTTCTCCCCCGGCACCGAGGCGATCGCGAAGAACAACACCTATCCGACCGCGATGGTCATGGTGTTCAAACTCGAGGGCAACTTCGATGTGCCCGCCGCGATGGCGCACGCCAACGACGACGCCGCATTGGCCAAAGGCTTCACCCGGCTCAACTATTCGTCGGATGACTTCGACGGATTTCCCTCGTCGATGATCGAGGGCTCCTACGAGCACCTCGGGACCCGACTGCATACCTACAACCGGGTCGTCATCCCGGTGACGTCGAACTTCGAGCGCTACCTGGTGCAGTTCACCGTGACGACGCTGGCCGACCAGGCCGCCGCGGCGGCACCCGATGTCCAGAAGGTGATTGAGGGATTCTCGGTCTCGGTGAAGTAGGCGCCGATCCGGCGCACGCCGGGCAGCGTCGTTGGGTAGGTTCACGCCATGAGTTGGACCCCAGGGAGTTGGACATCAGCTGACCTCCCGTCGTTCGCCGGCCGAACCGCCATCGTCACCGGCGCCAACAGTGGACTCGGCCTGGTGACAGCCCGTGAACTGGCCCGGGCCGGTGCGCGCGTGATCCTGGCCTGCCGCAACGTCGACAAAGGCAATGCGGCTCTGGCCGGCCTGAGCGGCGACGTACAGGTCCGCGCCCTGGACCTGGCCGACCTCTCATCGGTGCGTGCTTTCGCCGACACCATCGGCCTGGTCGACGTGCTGGTCAACAACGCCGGCATCATGGCGGTGCCCTTCGCGCTGACCCGGGACGGGTTCGAAAGCCAGATCGGCACCAACCATCTCGGGCATTTCGCGCTGACCAACCTGCTGCTGCCCAAGATCAGCGATCGCGTCGTCACGGTGTCCTCGTTGATGCACTGGTCGGGCGCGATCAGCCTCAAGGACCTCAACTGGAAGGCCCGGCCGTACTCGGCGTGGTTGGCCTACGGCCAGTCGAAGCTGGCCAATCTGCTGTTCACCAGCGAGCTGCAGCGCCGGCTGAGCACGGCCGGCTCGGCGGTGCGGACCCACGCCGCCCACCCCGGGTACTCGGCCACCAACCTTCAGGGCCACACCGGCAACAAGCTGGGCACACCGTTCTGGCATGCGACCAACAAACTGTTCGGCACCAGCGCCGAGTACGGCGCCAACCCGACGCTGTACGCGGCGTCGCAGGACCTGCCACCGGACAGCTTCATCGGCCCGAAGTTCGGGCCGCGGGGTGCGATCGGCCCGGTCGGCCGTAGCCCGCTGGCCCGCAACAGCTCGACCGCCCGCGAGCTGTGGCGGCTGTCCGAGCAGCTCACCGGTATCGAATTTCCGCTGTAGCGGGGCCGTCGGCTAACCTGGGGTCGCGTCACGGCGAGGGTGGTTCCGGCCACCGTTATCGGCGAGGCTCCGCGTCCGCGAGGTTTCCTCGAGCGCACCGCCCGCCGTCGTCGTGCAGACATAACCAGACGAAGGCAGGAGCGTTCCCATGGCCAAAGGTGCCGGCACCAACAAACTCGAGGTCGAGGTGCGTACCCGCACCGGCAAGGGCGCCTCTCGCCAGGCGCGCCGCGAAGGCAAGGTGCCCGCGGTGCTCTATGGCCACGGGGCCGATCCACAGCACATCAACCTCAACGCTCATGCCTTCGCCGCGGTGCTGCGCAACTCCGGCACCAACGCGGTGCTGAGCCTGCAGATCGGCGGCGAGGAGCAGCTGGCGCTGCCCAAGGCCATCACGATCCACCCGGTCCGGCGCAATCTGGAGCACATCGACCTGATCGTGGTCCGGCGCGGCGAGAAGGTGACCGTCGAGGTCCCGGTTCACCTGGAGGGCGAGGCGGCCTCCGGCACCCTGGTGACCCAGGACGCCACCACCATCGAGATCGAGACCGAGGCCCTGTCTATCCCGGAGAACCTGGTTCTGTCCATCGAGGGCGTCGAGGAGGGCACCCAGATCCTGGCCGGTCAGGTCACGCTGCCGTCGGGCGTCACGCTGGTCAGCGATCCGGAGATGCTCGTGGTTAACATCGTCGCCGCACCGTCGGCCGAGGAGCTGGAGTCCGAGGGCGGCGGCGAGTCCATCGAAGAGCAGGCCGACGCCGAGGCCGAGACCGAGGGCGAAGCCGGGGGCGAAGCGGCCGAGGCCGAGTAAGCCCGGATGGCCGAGCCCCTGCTGGTCGTCGGCCTGGGCAACCCCGGACCGCAGTACGCCAAGACCCGGCACAACGTCGGGTTCATGGTCGCCGACCTGTTGGCCGCTCGCATCGGCGCGCCCTTCAAGGTGCACAAGCGTTCCGGGGCCGAGGTGACCACCGGCCGACTGGCCGGGCGCCCGGTCGTGCTCGCCAAACCGCGCACCTACATGAACGAGTCCGGCCGTCACGTCGGCCCGTTGGCGAAGTTCTACTCGGTCGCGCCGGGCGACGTGATCGTCATCCACGACGATCTCGACATCGACTTCGGCCGGGTGCGGCTGAAACTCGGCGGCGGCGAGGGCGGCCACAACGGCCTGCGCTCGATTGCCAACGCCTTGGGCACCAAGGATTTTCAGCGCGTTCGGGTTGGGATCGGTCGTCCGCCCGGGCGCAAGGACCCGGCCGCGTTCGTGCTGGAGCCGTTCACGGCGGCCGAGCGGACCGAGGTCCCGACGCTGTGTGAACTTGCCGCCGACGCCACCGAATTACTGGTCCAGGCGGGCCTGGAACCGGCCCAGAACCAAGTCCACGCCTGGTAGCTCATCGAGACTGCGTCCAGATCGCAAAACCGGCCGAAACCGCGATCTGCACGCACTTTCGGCGTTAGGTAACCAGCGTCACCGACGTCGAGCGGCGCAGCTTGCCCGAGGGTGTCTTGGGGATGGTGCCCGGTCCGAGCACCACGACATTGCGCGGACGCACGCCGACCTCGCCGACCACCTCGTGGGCCACCTGGTGTTCGATGCGACGGCACGCGGCCGGATCCTCCCAGGCGTTGGCCTCCACCGCCACCGCGAACGTCTCGCGGGAGTGGCCGGCATCCAGGCGGACCGCCACCGCGCATCCCGGGCGCACACCCTCGACCCGTCCCGCGGCCCGTTCGATGTCGGTGGGATAGATATTGCGGCCGGCCATGATGATGACGTCCTTGACCCGCCCGCATACCACCACGTGGCCCTGTTCGGTGAGGTAGCCGAGGTCGCCGGTGTCATACCAGCCGTTCTCGTCCTGGGCGGCGACGAATCCGCCCATGGTCAGGTAACCCGGCGTGAGGGACTCCCCGCGCAGTTCGATCACGCCGACGCCGCGGGCCGCCAGGACATTGCCGTCCTCGTCGACGATGCGGGCCTCGAGGTCCTGCAGCAGCGGGCCGAGGGTGGCCAGCCGGCGCACGTTGCCCTTGCTCGCGGGCACCGCACGGCGCAGCGCGGCGAGCAGGTCGGCGTCGACCTCGTCGACCACCAGTCCGGCGCCGCGTTCGGAGAACGACACCGCCAGGGTGGTCTCGGCCATGCCGTAGGCCGGCAGGATGGCGTCCGGATGCAGGCCGAACGGCTTGCCGGCGTCCATCAGATCCTCGACGTCGGCGGGCTCCACCGGTTCGGCACCGGAGAGCGCGAAACGCAGTGTGGACAAATCGAATTCGCCCTGCTTGGCCTGCCGCCGAAGCCGCTTGGCGAACAACGCGTAGGCGAAGTTGGGCGCCGCGGTCATGGTGCCTTTGTACTTGTCGATGAGCTTGGCCCACAGCAGGGTGTCGCGCAGGAAGTCCATCGGCGTGACCTTCACCAGCTCCGCACCGAAGTACATCGGGATGGTGAGGAAGCCGACCATGCCCATGTCGTGGAAGCAGGGCAGCCAGCTGATCATCACGTCGGTGTCGACGTCGACCTTCGCGCCGACGAACATCGCCTCGGCGTTGGAGTAGATGTTGCGGTGGGTGATGATGACGGCCTTCGGCGAACCGGTTGAGCCGGACGTCAGCTGCATCAGGGCAACGTCGTCCTCACCGGTTTCGACCGGGTCGATCGGGTCGGCGCGCAGGAGATCCTCGACGGTGAGCACGGTGACTCCGCGCTCGGCCAGCACCGGCGCGGCGGCCAGGAACGGCTCGGAGATCACGACGGCCCTGGCCTCGATCATGTCGACGACATTGGTGGTGTCCTGGGCCCAGAGCATCAGGTCGGTGCGCGGGGTCGGCTGGTGCAGCATCGTCAAGCTCGCACCGCGCATCCACAGACCCTGGGCGGTCGGGGCGATCTCGACCGGTGACCCGGCCAGCACGCCGACGGCGTCTCCCGGGCCGACCCCGGCTGCGGCCAGTCCGCCGGCGATGCACCGGGCCCGTTCGTGGACCTCGGCCCAGGTGTGGCGCACCGGCTCGTTCGGCTCGCCGGTGACCATTCCTCTCGGACTGGTCCGAGCGCTCTGGAACATCTTGTCGGTGAATCTGCTCACGGCGACCTCCTCGGGGTCCGGTGCGGCGTCAACGGCGCAAACCCGGTGTCCATGCTCCGCCCGCCGGGGCGCGACGCCTAGGCGGCACGCCCGCCGACCATCTTAAACTTTCCTTAAGTTTCGAGCCAACTTCTTGTCCTGATCGGCGGCCGTGTCGTCCGGCGGGACGCTCAACCCTTGCCGGTGATCGGCACGATCCGCGCGCCGTGCACCGGACCGCTGGCCACCCGGACCGTGCGGCAGACCCCGGCACCGGCCAACTCACTGCCGACGGCGATCGCAGCCTCAGCCGAGGCGCACAGGAACGCACAGGTGGGTCCCGAGCCCGACACGATCCCGGCCAGCGCCCCAGCCTCGGTCCCGGCCCGCAGAGTGCGGCGCAGGTTCGGTTGCAGGCTCAACGCGGCCGGCTGCAGATCGTTACCCAGCAGCGGTGCCAGCTCATGCGGGTCGCCGGAGGACAGCGCCGTGAGCAACGGTTCGGGATCCTCCAGTCGCGGCGGTGATCCACCCGCCCGCAGCCGATCGATTTCGGAGTACACCGCAGCGGTCGACAGCCCAGTGGCCCCGAAGGCCAGCACCCAGTGAAAGATGTTGCGGGACAGAACTGTTGCCAACTCATCACCGCGGCCCGTGCCCAGAGCGGTGCCACCATGCAGGGCGAACGGCACGTCACTGCCCAACTCCGCGGCCATCGCGTGCAGATCGCGGCGCGGCACGCCCAGCTCCCACAGCGCGTTCATCCCCACCAGGACGGCGGCTGCGTCGGCGCTGCCGCCCGCCATCCCGCCGGCCACCGGGATGGACTTCTCGATGGTGATCTCGACGTCCGCCGCCCGCCCGACGTGCTCGGCCATCAGTTCGGCGGCCTGCCAGGCCAGGTTGCGCTCATCGACGGGGACCTCGCCGGCGCCTTCACCGATCAACCGCAGCGACAGCAGATCCGCAGTGCGCAGCGTGACTTGGTCGGCCAGCGAGACGGCGTGGAAGACCGTGGTCAGTTCGTGGTAGCCGTCGTCACGACGGTCGCCGACAGCGAGAAAGAGATTCACCTTGCCGGGCACCCGGACGGTCACCGAGCCGGTCGTCACCCATTCCGCAGCGGTACTGCCGTTGGTATTGGGCACGGCATGAGGGTAGCGGCTGGCTCAGGTGAGTCAGTGCGCGTCGGCCGACTGGGCGGCCTCGGCGACCGCGGTGGCCGAGCGCTGCAGCAGCCGCACGAAGTCCGCGACGGTCAGCGTCTCGCCCCGACGAGCCGGGTCGATGCTCGCCGACAGCAGCCGCTGGGCGGATTCGTTGCCGGATCCGGCCCATTCCAGAAACGCGTTGCGCACGGTCTTGCGACGCTGAGCGAAGGCGATGTCGACCAGGTTGAAGACCTGCCGGCGGAAAGCATCGTCCCGGGGCCACGGCGTGGTCTCATGGCGGTCGACTCGGACCAGGCCGGAGTAGACCCGGGGAATGGGCCAGAACACCGTCGGCGACACCATGCCGTAACGGCGGACGTTACCGAAGAAGCGGATTTTGACGCTGGGTATGCCGTACTCCTTGCCACCGGGCTCGGCAGCCAGCCGCTCGGCGACCTCGGACTGCACCATCACCATGGCTGTGCGGATGGTCGGAAACTCGCAGAACAGGTGCAGCAGCGCCGGGACGGCGATGTTGTACGGCAGGTTGGCGACCACGGCGGTGGGCTGCTCGGTCAGGTCCGACGGCTGCAGGGTTAACACGTCGTGGTTGACGACGGTAAGGCGGTGAATCTCGCTGTGCGAGTGCTCGGCGATGGTCTTGGGCAGCCGGGCCGCCAGCAGCGGGTCGATCTCGACTGCGGTCACAGCGGCGCCGCGGTCAAGCAGCGCCAGAGTCAACGACCCCATGCCGGGACCGACCTCGAGAACATGGTCACTCTTGGTGATTGCGGACGAGGACACGATCCTGCGCAACGTGTTCGCGTCGTGCACGAAGTTCTGGCCCAACGCCTTGCGGGGCCGGAAGTCCAGCTCCTTGGCGATGTTGCGGATCTCAGTGCGGGTTAGTAGCCGGACTGTCATGATTCCCCTCGCCGCAAACGGGCCGGTTCACCGGCCCTCCTGTGCCCGTGTCACGTCAGCGATCGCGGTCTGTTCTGTTCTGCTTGCCGCATCAACCTCGCAGCGTAGCCCAGATCACCAGTGAGCTCCCCGGTGTTTTGGTGGAGTCGCAAACCGCCGAAACCCCCGTTTTAGTACTCGAATCCGTAGACGCGGCGCGCTGTGGCAGCGGATTCCGCGGCGAGCTGCTCAGCGGGACGGTCCAGCAAATGAGCCAGCGCGCGCACCGTGTAGGGCAGGCAGTAGGGCTCGTTGGGCGCACCCCGGAACGGGTGCGGGGTGAGGAACGGCGCGTCGGTCTCGACCATCAGCTGTCCGGGCGGAATCAGCGCTGCGGCCGCCCGAAGGTCGTGGGTGTTGCGGAAGCTGACGGTCCCGGACAGGCTCAGGATCCACCCCTGCTCCAGGCAGGTGCGGGCCATCTCCGGGCCCGAGGAGAAGCAGTGGAAGATCACCGTTTCCGGGGCGCCCTCGGCGCGCAGCACGTCGAGCACCTCGGCGTCGGCGTCGCGGTTGTGGATCATCAGCGGCTTGCCGGTCCGCTTGGCCAGGTCGATGTGCCAGGCGAACGCCTCGCGCTGGGTGTCGGGCAGTGCGCAGCCATCGAGCTTCCCCGGCCAGTACAGGTCCATCCCGGTCTCCCCGACGGCGACGACGCGGGGCTGCGACACCAGTTGTTCGAGTTCGGCGCGGGCCTGCTCGGTCAGCGCGTCGGCGCGGGTCGGGTGCAGCGCTACGGCCGCGTACACCCGGTCATCCCATCCGGACGCGCCAGCCACCCACCGCGCGGACGCGAGGTCGTCGGCGATGGTCACCACCGCCTGCACACCCACTGCCTCGGCGCGATCGCAGATTGCGTGGACGTCGGCCGCGGTGCGCGCGCCGCACGCGTCGAGGTGGGTGTGGGCATCGACCAGCGGCGACAATGGCTCTGGCGGGGGCGGTGCCGGGCGGTTGCGGCTCACGACCAACACCCTAAGGTGATGCTGACATGAGCCAGCCGCCGTTCTATGTGACGACTGCGATCGCCTACCCCAACGGCGCACCGCATGTCGGGCATGCCTACGAGTACATCGCCACCGACGCGATCGCCCGGTTCAAGCGACTCGATGGTTTCGACGTGCGGTTCCTGACGGGCACCGATGAGCACGGCCTCAAAATGGCCCAGGCAGCCGCCGCCGAGGGCATTCCCACCGGCGATTTCGCCCGCCGCAACTCCGATGCGTTCGAGCGCCTGCAGGAGATGCTCAACATCTCCTTCGACCGGTTCATCCGCACCACCGACCCGGATCACTACGCGGCGTCAACGGCGATCTGGCAGCGGATGGCCGATAACGGCGACATCTATCTGGACACCTACTCCGGCTGGTATTCGGTGCGCGACGAGCGTTTCTTCACCGAGGCGGAAACCACGGTCGACGCCGACGGCGTCCGCATGGCGACCGAGACCGGCACCCCGGTCACCTGGACCGAGGAGCAGACCTTCTTCTTCCGGCTCTCGGCCTACACCGAACCCTTGCTGGCGCACTACGCCGAGCACCCGGACTTCATCGCCCCCGAGGTCCGCCGCAACGAGGTGGTCAGTTTCGTCTCCGGCGGGCTGCGCGACCTGTCGATCTCGCGGACGTCGTTCGACTGGGGTGTTCCGGTGCCCGGCGACCCGGCGCATGTGATGTACGTCTGGGTTGACGCGCTGACCAACTATCTGACCGGCGCCGGCTTCCCGGACACCGATTCCGCCCTCTACCAACGGTATTGGCCCGCCGACCTGCACATGATCGGCAAGGACATCATCCGGTTCCACACCGTGTATTGGCCGGCGTTCCTGATGTCCGCGGGAATTCCTCTGCCCCGCAGGGTTTTTGCGCACGGGTTCCTCAACAACCGCGGCGAGAAGATGAGCAAGTCGGTCGGCAACGTCGTCGACCCCGTGGCGCTGGTGGAGAGCTTCGGCGTGGACCAGGTGCGCTATTTCCTGCTGCGCGAGGTGCCATTCGGCCAGGACGGCAGCTACAGCGAGGACGGCATCATCGGGCGGATCAATGCCGACCTGGCCAACGAACTGGGCAACCTGGCGCAGCGGTCGCTGTCGATGGTCAACAAGAACCTCGACGGAGCAGTCCCCGAACCGGGCGAGTTCAGCCCGCAGGACACCGAACTGCTGGAACTTGCCGGCGGCCTGCTGCCGCGGGTTCGGGCCGCCTTCGACGAGCAGGCGATGCATCAGGGCCTGGAGGCCATCTGGCTGATGCTCGGGGCGGCCAACCGGTACTTCTCGGCGCAGGAGCCGTGGGTCCTGCGCAAGTCCGAGGCGCCGGCCGACCAGGACCGCTTCCGCACGGTGCTCTACGTGACCCTGGAGGCGGTACGGATCGCCGCGCTGCTGGTGCAGCCGGTGATGCCCGACTCGGCCGGGAAACTGCTGGACCTGCTGGGCCAGCCGGAGGACCAGCGGGACTTCACCGTGCTTGCACGGCACATCAACCCCGGAACGACGCTGCCGGCGCCGTCGGGCGTGTTCCCGCGCTATCAGGTCGAGTGACCTGCGTCACGTAACGTCACATTTGGAGCATCTGAGGTGTCTCGAGGTTGAACGGCTCAAACGACCTCAAAGGAGAGATGTGATGACTGAGCAGAAAAACCGCGTCGTCGTCATCGGCGGCGGCTACGCCGGGGTGATCGCGGCCAACCATCTGCGGCTGCGCCCCGACGTCGACATCACCCTGGTGAACCCTCGCCGTGAGTTCGTCGAGCGGATTCGGCTGCACCAGATGGTGGCCGGAACCGATGACGCCGTCGTGGAGTACGCCGAGATTCTCGGACCCGGCATCGAGCTGGTGGTCGACGAGGCCATCCGCATCGACACCGGGGCGCGGCAGGTGGATCTGGCCAGCAGCGCGCCGCTGCCCTACGACTACCTGATCTACGCGGTCGGCAGCGGGTCGAGCAGACCCACCGTGCCCGGCGCCGACGAATTCGCTTATCCCATTGCCGATCTCGATGAGGCCAGGCGCCTCACCGCCGCCCTCGGCGAGCTGGATCACAGTGCGCCGGTGTGCGTGGTCGGTGCGGGCCTGACGGGCATCGAGGTCGCGGCCGAACTCGCTGAGCAGGGCCGGGCCGTCACGCTGGTGTCCGGACCCGTCCTGGGGCCGTACCTGAGCAGCCCTGGTCGCCGGTCGGTGGCCAAGCGGCTGCGCCGCCTCGGCGTCGAGATCGTCGACGGCCCCGACTCGAGGGTCACCGCCGTCGCTGCCGACGCGGTGACGCTGGAGGACGGCCGGCGGTTGCCCAGCTTCGTGACGATCTGGACTGCCGGGTTCGGCGTACCGGATCTTGCGTCGCGGTCCGGGCTGCACACCGATGCGATCGGCCGGCTGCTCACCGACGAGACCCTGACGAGCATCGACGACGGGCGCATCGTGGCCGCCGGAGACGCCGCAGCACCGTCGGGCGAGCCACTGCGGATGAGCTGCCAGGCTGCGATCCCGCTGGGCGCCCAGGCGGCCGACACCGTGCTGTCCCGCATCGCCGGCGAGCAGCCCGCCGTCATCAACCAGGCCTTCACCGGCCAGTGCGTCAGCCTGGGCCGCGGCGCGGGCATCATCCAGCTGTCCCACAAGGACGACACGGCGATGCGGTTGTGCATCGGGGGCGCGAGCGCCGCGAAAGTCAAAGAGGCGGTGTGCAAGGGCACGATCGCCGCGCTGCGCCGCGAGGCGCGCAAACCCGGTTCGGTGTTCTGGTTCAAGGGCGGCCGGCGCGTCGTCGGTGAGGCGGTGCCGACACCATGACCGCCCCCGACGAGCATGCCGAGCGATTCACCCTGCTGCGACCGCTGCTGTTCACCATCGCCTACGAGATCCTGGGCTCGGCGACCGAGGCCGACGACGTCCTGCAGGACAGCTACCTGAGGTGGGCCGGGGTCGACCTGGACGAGGTGCGCGACACCAAGCCCTACCTGGCGCAACTGGTCACCCGTCAGGCGCTGAACACCCTGCGGACCCAGGCCCGGCGCCGGGAGGATTACATCGGCCCGTGGCTGCCCGAGCCGCTGCTGCTCGACGATCACGACGGCGCCGCGGACGTGGTGCTGGCCGAATCGGTCTCGATGGCGATGCTCGTGGTGCTCGAGACACTGACCCCGGACGAACGCGCGGTGTTCGTGCTGCGCGAGGTGTTCGGCTTCAGTCATGACGAAATCGCCTCTGCCATAGGCAAATCCACGACTGCGGTGCGTCAGGTGGCGCACCGCGCCCGCGAACACGTGCACGCGCGGCGCCGACGATTCGAACCTGTCGACGCGCAGCAGTCCGGACAGATCACCGCCCAGTTCCTGATGGCGGCGGCCACCGGCGATCTGGAAGGGCTGATGGCCATGCTGGCACCCGACGTGGCGTTCACCGCCGACAGCGACGGCAAGGTCAGCGCGGCCCGGCGCCCGGTGCTCGGACCGGAGAAGGTGGCCAGGCTGCTGATCGGACTGCTGAGCCGGGCCGGCTCCGAGTACCGGATCCAGCCCGCGACCTACAACAGCGCACCGGCGATGATCGTCTACCGCGACGAGGAGCCGGACAGCGTGTTCCTGATCGAGGTGATCGACGGCAAGATCACCAACTTCTACGCGATGCGCAATCCGGCGAAGCTGGCGTCGGTCACCGTCCGCCGGGAGATCAGCCGCTAACCCTTGCTTCCCCTTCCACGAGGACGATTCCGGCCACACGGGTGCGACATTGCGTCTGCTCGCGGCAGGCCTCAGGCTTAGGCGATGCGCATCGAGCGACTCGGCGACGTCGGAACCGCCGCCGACGTCCTGCGCTCACTCGCCGGTGCCACCGGCCGCCTCGGCCTGGCACCGCCGGCCGCGTTCGTCGGCGACTGGTTCGGCTCGGCCGCGGTGGTGGCGCCGAGTGTCGCGATACTGCCCACCGACCCGGCCGAGGCGTTCGCCGTCGCACCGGGCGGACACAGCGACGCGGTCGGCGGTGGGTGGATCGGCTACCTGTCCTATCCGGACGCCGCCGCCGACGGCTGCGGGCCCCGGATCCCGGAGGCGGCCGGCGGCTGGACCGACTGCGTGTTGCGCCTCGATACCGACGGATGCTGGTGGTTCGAAAGCGTTTCCGGCGCAACGGTTGCACCCTGGATAAGTACCGCACTGGCCTGCCCGCCGACGCGCGGCGTGTGTGACATCGACTGGGAGGAGCCGGATTTCGCGGCACATCAGAGCGGCGTGCTGGACTGCCTGGCCGCCATCGGCGCGGGCGAGTGCTACCAGGCCTGCGTGTGCACCCAGTTCACCGGAACGGTCACCGGTTCGCCGGTGGACTTCTTCGCCGACGCAGTGGCACGGACACTGCCCGCCCGAGCGGCCTATGTCGCCGGTGACTGGGGTGCGGTGGCGTCGCTGTCACCCGAATTGTTTCTGCGGCGCAACGGAACTCACGTGACGTCCAGCCCGATCAAGGGGACGCTGCCGCTGCACTGCGCACCAGCCGAACTGCGGGAGTCGGTCAAGGACGTCGCCGAGAACATCATGATCGTCGA
>JBAXUD010000279.1:0-4813 GCA_037129875.1 Mycobacteriaceae bacterium | reverse complement strand
ATCGACACCGGCGCAACGGTTTTGACCATGCCCGACATCATCGAGGAGGCGTTCGCCGCCGTCGGTGCGTCGATGTCGGACTACATCGACCTGATGCCGTCGGACCCGGCCTACCGGGCGTCGTTCGCCGACGGCTCCCGGCTGGACGTGCACGCAGACGGCGACCGGATGGCTGCTGCGATCGAGGAGTTCGCCGGCCCCGACCAGGTCGCCGGTTACTGGCGGCTCCGGAACTGGCTGACCGAGCTGTACAAGTTGGAGATCGACGGTTTCATCGGATCCAACTTCTCGTCCCCGATGTCGTTGCTCACCCCGCAATTGGGAAAGCTTGCGGCCATCGGCGGATTCCGCGGGTGGGAGAAGATGGTGAGGCGCTTCATCTCCGACGAGCGCCTTCAGCGCATTTTCACCTTCCAGGCGCTCTACGCCGGCGTTCCGCCCCAACGGGCGCTGGCCGCCTACGCAGTCATCGCCTACATGGACACCATCGCAGGGGTGTACTTCCCGCGTGGTGGCATGCGGGCGGTGCCCGAAGGACTGGCTGCCGCCGCCGCCGCCGCGGGAGTTCAGTTCCGGTACAACACAAGCGTGACCCGGCTGGAACGGTCCGGCTCCCGCGTCACCGCGGTGAGCACCGACTCCGGTGACCGGATCGCCTGCGACGCAGTGGTTCTCACCACCGATCTGCCACTGACCTACCAACTCCTGGGCCGCACGCCACGTCGCCCGATCAAGTTCCGCCCGTCGCCGTCGGCGGTGGTCATGCACGTCGGGGTGCCATCGGTCGGAGGTGCGCTGCAGCATCACAACATCAGCTTCGGTGCCAACTGGTCGAAGACCTTCGACGAGATCATCGACAACGGGACCTTGATGAGCGACCCCTCGCTACTGGTCACCATGCCCACCGCGGGCGACCCGACGCTCGCGCCAGCCGGACGCGATCTGCTTTTCATTCTCGCGCCGTGTCCGAATCTCGAAGTGGGCAAGGTTAATTGGTCGGCCGAGGGGGACACCTACGCCCGTCAGATGCTGGCCACGGCAGCTGAGCGTCTACTGCCTGGACTCGACAACGACGCCGACATCCTCGATGTCGTCACGCCAGCGGACTGGGCGCGTCAGGGGATGCTGGCGGGCTCGCCCTTCGCCCTGGCGCACACCTTCTCCCAGACCGGGCCGTTCCGCCCCGCGAACCTGGTGCGCGGCGTCGACAATGCCGTGCTCGCCGGCGGATCGACGGTGCCCGGTGTCGGGGTTCCCACCGCGTTGATCTCCGGCCGGCTGGCGGCCGAGCGCATCACCGGGCCGGTCGACGATCATTCAGGCAGGCGAACGATCAGCACATCAGGGGTGAAGGCATGACCAAGATCGAGTTGCACGCCGCGGGCATCGAGGATGAGCGGCTGCGGGCGTCGTATCGGTACTGCCGGCAACTCAACGCCCAGCACGGGCGCACCTACTTCCTGGCGACCCGGCTGCTGACCCCGTCCCAGCGTCCTGCGGTGCACGCTCTCTACGGCTTTGCGCGTTATGCCGACGACATCCTCGACGACCTGCAATCCGATGCCGGTGTCGGCGAGCGCGCGGCCCGGCTGGAGCTTCTGGCGTCGAGATTCGTCAAGGGTGACACCCCCAGTGAACCGGTGCTGCCCGCGGTCCTGGACACCGCACGCACCTATCGAATTCCGCTGAGCCTCTTCGACGAGTTTTTGACCTCGATGCGGATGGATCTCACCGTGACCGACTATCCCGACCGGCCCGCTCTCAATCGCTATATGCGCGGGTCCGCCGAAGTCATCGGTTTGCAGATGCTTCCCATTCTCGGCACGGTCGGGCCGCTGCGCGACGCCGAACCGTGTGCCGAGGCGCTGGGTCGGGCCTTCCAGCTGACCAACTTCCTGCGCGACATCAACGAGGACCTCGACCGCAACCGCGTCTACCTGCCGGCCGATGAACTCGCCGCGTTCGGGGTCGACCGGGAATTGCTGATCTGGTGCCACGACAATCAGCGCACCGAGCCCCGGGTGCGCCAGGCACTGGCCGCCCAGCACGAGATCACCCGGGGCATCTACCGCGAGGCCTATAAGGGCATCGCGCTGCTGGCCCCGCAGTCGCGGCCGTGTGTCACGGCCGCCTTCACGCTGTACTCCGAAATCCTGGACCGCATCGAGGACATCGACTACGCCGTGTTCAGTCAGCGGGCCTCGGTCGGCATGGGCCGGCGCTTGCAGGTGTTCACCGGCGGCCTGGTGCGCGCTCACCGTGCCCGCCGGTTGCCGGCCGCCTGATTTGAATCGCCGATGGACAACTGGCAATACCTGCTGCTGCTGGGTGGATGCCTGCTGATCACCCTGCCGCTGGAGTTCATGGGAGAGGGTGTCTACCGCCAGCCCCGACGTCTGCTTCGAGCGCTGGCCCCGGTGGTCGGGGTTTTCCTCGTCTGGGACGCCGTTGCGATCGCCGCCGACGTCTGGCACTACAACCCGCGGTACATCAGTGGCATCAATGTGCCGTTCATGCCACTGGAGGAGTTTCTCTTCTTCGTGGTCATCCCGATCTGCGGACTGCTGACCTACAACGCGGTCACGGCGGGGCTGGCCGGGCTGGCCCGCAGGCGCCAGCGCAACGCCGAACGGAGCCGTCGGTGAGTGGATTGGGTTACACGCTGCCGGCCGTGATCTCTGTCGTCGTGGTCAGTGTGCTGGAATTGGCGGTGTTGCGCACCGGCTTGTTCCGCAAACCGGCCTACTGGATATCAATGGGGATCGTGCTGTTCTTTCAGGTTCTGACCGACGGGTGGCTGACGAAGCTGTCCGCTCCGATCGTCATCTACAACGAGGACCACACCTCCGGTATCCGCTTCCCGTGGGACATCCCCGTCGAGGACTTCCTGTTCGGCTGGGCACTGGTGACCGGCGTTCTGCTCCTCTGGGAGAGGCAGCGGGTGAAGCGGTGAGCTTCGGGCACCGGGGGTCCCGATCCGGCCTGGCCAGGGCCGGCCTCTCCAGGAGTGAGGTGCCCGGGGCGTTCGACGTCGGCGCGCAAGCCTACGACCGGCTGGTCGGCGCCAACCCCGGCTACCACGACCACCTACGGATCTCGGCGCGCCGCATGCGGATTCCCGGCGGCGGTCGGGGCCTGCGACTGCTCGACGCCGGGTGCGGGACGGGTGCCTCCACCGCGGCACTGCTGGAGGCCTCGCCGCATGCCGAGATCGTCGCGGTGGACGCCTCGGCCGGCATGCTCGAGCAGGCCGCGGCGAAATTCTGGCCGGACTCGGTGCGCTTCGTGCACACCCCGATCGAGGCCCTGGGCGATGTCGGGGTGCACGGTCCGTTCGACGGCATCCTCGCGGCCTACCTGCTGCGCAATCTCGCCGATCCGGATGCCCAGCTGCGCCGGTTCAAAGAGCTGCTGCGGCCGGGGGCCACTCTGGCAGTGCACGAATACTCGGTGCGTGATTCCAAAGCCGCCCAGGCGATCTGGAACGCGGTGTGCTGGGGAATCATCATCCCGGCGGGCTGGCGTCAGACCGGCGACAGCACGCTCTATCGTCACCTGTGGCGCAGCGTCAACGACTTCGACGGGGCTGCGCAGTTCCAACGACGATTAGCGACAGCGGGTTTCGCGGGTGTACACAGCGAGACCATGCCGGGGTGGCAGCGCGGCATCGTGCACACCTTCCTCGGTGACGTTCCAACGGTGAAGGAAGAGGGTCGGGGATGAAAGATCCGCGGAGGGTGAGCCACCCGGGTCCGAGCGGGCTGCCCAATGCCGCTGCGCTGCCGGAGGTTCCGCACGTCGTGGTCATCGGCGCCGGGATCGCCGGGCTTGCGGCCGCCACCGGCCTGGCCGAGCGGGGTGTGTCCGTGGACGTGCTGGAGCGGGAACGCAGCCTCGGCGGTCGCGTGGCCGGCTGGACCGAACACCTCGATGACGGCACCGAGGTGGCCAACAACCGCGGCTTCCACGCATTCTTTCGCCAGTACTACAACCTGCGGGAGTTGTTGCGGCGCAGCGACCCTGAGCTGACGCGGCTGCGGGCGGTCGAGGACTACCCACTGGTCGACGGTCAGGGCCGCCGCGACACCTTCCGCGGGCTGCCGCAGCGTCCTCCGTGGAATGCGCTGGTGTTCGCCCTGCGCAGCCCGACATTCCGGTTCCGGGACTTTCTCCGGATCAACGGAATTGCCGCGGCGCCATTGGTTTCGGTGTCGGTCCCGGGGATCTACGACCGGCTCGACGACATCGACGCCGGCACCTTCCTCGACGACATCAGGTTTCCGAAGGCGGCCCGCCATCTGGCGTTCGAGGTGTTCGCCCGTAGCTTCTTCGCCAGGCCGGAGCGGCTCTCGGCCGCCGAACTCGCGGCGATGTTCCACATCTACTTCCTGGGCTCCAGCGAGGGACTGATCTTCGACGTCGCGGCATCCAACTTCGACACCGCGCTGTGGAATCCGCTGGGGGAGTACATGAGCGGGCGAGGCGTGCGGTTCCACACCGGGGTTTCGGCGGAGTCGATCACGCCGGGCGGGCCCAGGAAGTTCCGGGTGGACGCCGGTGACGGGCGGGTCATCGACGCCGATGGCGTGGTGCTGGCCGCCGACGTCGCGGGATTGCAGAAGATCATCGCCGCATCACCGGAACTCGGCGACGCCGACTGGCGCCGGCGGGTCGCGGCGATGCAGGTCGCTCCGCCGTTCGTGGTCCAGCGGCTGTGGCTGGACGCGCCGGTCAACCCCGATCGCCCACCCTTCCTCGGCACCGGCGGCCTGGAGCCGATCGACAACATCAGCGTGGTCAGCAACTACGAGCG
>JBAXUD010000278.1:0-4816 GCA_037129875.1 Mycobacteriaceae bacterium | reverse complement strand
GGTGGCCTGCATCTCGTCGCCCATCTTGAGCATGTCCTTCATGCGGTCCTGCATGTAGGACATGTTCAGCTGCTGGGTGGCGCCGGACATGCTGATGATGAACGGGATCGAGGTGTGCTCGATCGGGGTCCCCTGCGGGCGGGTGATCGCCTGGACCCGGCCTACGCCGGGGATGTGGAAGATGTTCTTGGCGACCTTGTCGATGACGAGCATGTCCGCGGAGTTACGCAGATCGTGGTCGGTCTGGATCATCAGCAGTTCGGGGTTCATCCGCGCCTGCGGGAAATGCCGGTCGGCGGCGGCGAATCCCACGTTGGCCGGAAGGTCGGGCGGCATGTACTCGCGGTCGTTGTAGTTGCTGGTCGCCGAGGGCAGAGCCAGCAGTCCGACCAGGGCCAGGGCCATCGACGCGATGAGAATCGGTCCCGGCCAACGGACGACGGCCGTCCCGATCCGTCGCCAACCGGCAGTCTTCATCTTGCGTTTGGGGTCGAAGAGGCCGAAGTGGCTGCCGATGGTCAGGATCGCCGGAGCCATCGTCAGGGCCGCCACGACGGCGATCAGCATGCCGATCGCCAGCGGAATACCCAGGCTCTGGAAATACGGCAGCCGGGTGAAATGCAGACAGAAGGTGGCGCCGGCGATGGTCAGTCCCGAGCCCAGAATCACGTGCGCGGTGCCGTGATACATGGTGTAGAACGCGGTTTCGCGGTCTTCGCCGTCAAGGCGTGCTTCGTGGTAGCGGCCCATGATGAAGATCACGTAGTCGGTGGCCGCGGCGATGGCCATCGTCGTCAGCAGGTTCACCGCGAACGTCGACAGGCCGATCAGATTGTGGAACCCGAGGAATGCCACGATGCCGCGGGCGGCGGCCAGTTGGACGAACACCATCATCAGCACCAGCACGACGGTGACGACGGAGCGGTAGACCAGCAGCAGCGTGACGAAGATGACGACCAGGGTCACCGCGGTGATCTTCTGGACGCCCTTGTCACCGGCGTGGTGCTGGTCGGCCATCATCGCGGCCGGACCGGTCACATAGGCCTTGACCCCGGGCGGCGGCGGCGACTTGTCGACGACGTCGCGCACGGCCTGGACCGACTCGTTGGACAGGCTCTCGCCCTGGTTTCCGGCCAGATAGATCTGCACATACGCGGCCTTGCCGTCGGCGCTCTGCGCGCCGGCCGCGGTCAGCGGGTCGCCCCAGAAATCCTGAACGTTCTGAACGTGTTTGGTGTCGGCCCGCAACGCGGCGATGAGGTTGGCGTAGTAGTCGTGGCTGTCCTGGCCCAGCGGCGCATCGCCTTCCAGCACGATCATCGCCGAGGAGTTGGAATCGAATTCCTGGAATTCCTGACCCACCCGCTTCATCGCCTGCAACGAAGGAGCGTCATCAGGTGCCAGCGACACCGAATGCATCTGGCCGACGACTTCCAGTTGCGGGATCTTGGTGTTCAGCAGGACCACCAGGGCGATCCAGAACAGCAGAATCGGGATCGAAAGCAGCCGGATTGCCCGTGGGATCGCCGGGTGTGCCCCGATGTGGCGGTTAGACGCGGTGTTCTCGCCGACCGGGATGACGGGGATGACGGGGATGACGGGAATGGCAGGACCGCTCGACGCCTTCTTGCGCCTCAGCTTCACCATTGCATTCCCCGCGACCGTGGACCAGACACCGGTCAAAAGATTAGCTCATGTAACAGTTCGGCCTACAATCATCGCCATGACGGTTTTGGGACGCGTCGCAGCGGGGGCGTTGGCCGCCGCCTGGGCGGCGGCAGCAGCGATCGTGGTGGCGGTGCCGGCCAACGCCGATCCCGACATCGACTTCGCCGAGCAGTTGCACGGATTCGGCATCTACGGGCCCCGCGACTACAACGCCTGGCTGGGCAAGATCACCTGCAAGCGGTTGGACCGCGGTGTCGACGGCGACGCCTACGCGTCGTTGAACTTCGTCTCACGCAACCTGGCGCGGGGGACCAGCCAGCAGCAGGCCGCGCAGTTCCTCGGCGCCGCGATCAGCACCTACTGCCCGGACCTGGCCGACGCGCTGCGGAATTAGGGCGCTACCCGGCGAGCTTTCCGTTGTCGATCGCGTAGACCGCACCGTGCACTGCGGCGGCGTCGTCGCTGGCCAGAAACGCGATCACCGTCGCGACGTCATGTGGCTCCATCAGACCGCGCGGGGCGGCGATCCGCATGATGAGCTTGTAGTCGGCGTTCTCCGGCGCTGCGAACTCGGTGACCTGCGGGGTGAGCATTCCACCGGGGCACACCGCATTGACCCGCAGTCGCTCGCGGGTGAATTCGACCGCCAGGGCCCGGGTCAGGCCTACGAGGCCGTGTTTGGCGGCGCAGTAGCCGGCCGAGTAGACCTCACCCTCGACCCCGGCCACCGAGGAAACGTTGACGATGTTGCCGCCGGCCTCCAGCAGGTGCGGTAGCGCCGCCCGGCAGAGATAGAACGGCCCACTGAGATTGGCCGCCAGGTCGTAAGCCCAGTCGTCGTCGGTCACGTCGGCGGTGTGACGCATCTGATGGAAACCGGCGGCGTTGACCAGCACGTCGAGCCGGCCGAAGCGCTGAACGCACTGGTTCACCGCGTCGCGGCAGGCCGGCGCGCTGGTGATGTCCACCGACGCGAACGCCCCGCCCGGCACGGATGCGAAGACTGCCGTCATCCGCCCGGTGTCGCGGGCGATGCCGAACACCGAGGCGCCAAGCTGGGCGAACAACTGCGCGACAGCGGCCCCGAGTCCCGACGAGGCCCCGGTCACCAGGGCCACTTTTCCGGTCAGATCTGCCATCTATGTATGCCTTCCACCGTTTCGATCTTCGGCCTTACGCGTGGACATCGCGCAACCCGACGGCGTTGCGCAGCCCCGAGCAGTTGTAACAACCGACGCAGCCCACACAATCGCGGCAGCGGGCGCAGCCGAGGCAGCCGATGCAACCCCGGCAGGCCAGACATGCCAGGCAGCCCACGCATTCACGCATGAACAGGCACAGGATCATCAGCACGCTGCCGGCGACGGCGACGCTGCCTGCGGTGATGGCCGACCCGGCGACGGCGACGCTGCCTGCGGTGATGGCCGACCCGGCGACGCCGACGCTGCCTGCGGTGATGGCCGAACCGGCGACGGCGACGCTGCCTGCGGTGATGGCCGAACCGGCGACGGCGACGCTGCCTACGGTGGATTGCGAGCGGACCGTGGCGGCGGAGCTGATGGTGACCATGGGGCAATCTCAACCCACCAACGCCGTGGGCGTGCCGAAATTGGTGATCGGAACGCCTTCTTCGCCCACAAACCCCAGCTAGGGCCCCTTGGCAATCCTTACGCGTGCGTGACCATGCCGCGTCCGGTTGGGCGCTGGGCGGCTAAGTCGGCTTGAATTGAGGCATCACAGCGGGGCGAGGGAACCCGGGGATCAGGAGCGAGGAATGCGTGGGATCGAAGCCACGTCGCCGAGCGGTCGGGGCGGCACCGCGGCCGGTCTGGTGGTCGCACCGCCCGGGGCGGAATTCGAAATCTGGCGAAACGGCTTGCGGCGCAGAGCCCTTGAGCACGTCGCCGACTTCGTCGACACCCGCTGCCTTCCGCAACTGGAGGACACCGGAGTCGATATCGCCGGGGACGTACTGGTCGGCTTTCTCGACGGGGGCAAGTGCCTGCGGTCGACGTTCATGTATCTCGGCTGGCTGTGCGGGGCCGAGCCCGAAGACGCCGCCCTGCGCGCCGCCTCCGGGCTGGATCTGCTGCACGCGTTCGCCTTGCTGCAGGACGACGTCATGGACGATTCCCCGCTGCGCCGCGGGCGCCCGGCCGCTCATGTGCAGTTCGGGCAGTGGCACCTGGACCGCGGACTGTCGGGTTCCCCGCAGCGTTTCGGCGCCTCGCTGGCCGTGCTGCTCTCAGATCTGTGCCTGGTATGGGCCCAGCAGATGATGCGGGAGAGCGGTGTTGCGCCCGACGCCCTGGCGCGGGCCTGGCCGCACTACGACGCGATGCGCATCGAATTGGCCGTCGGTCAGTGCGCCGACGTGGCCAATGATGCCGGCGCGCAACCCGACCTGCAGACCGTGCTGGACGTCGCCCGCCGCAAATCCGGCAACTACACGGTGCGCCGGCCGCTGGAGATCGGCGCGGCCATGGCCGGTTGCGAGCACCTCATCGACGCACTGGGCGCCTACGGCAGCTCCATCGGGGAGGCCTTCCAGATGCGCGACGACGTCCTGGGCGTCTTCGGGTCACCCGCGTTGACCGGCAAGCCCGCCGGTTCGGACCTGGCCGAGCGCAAGGCCACCAGCGTGGTGGTGGCGGCTCAGCGGATGGCCGACTCCGCCATCCGCCGGCAGTTCGCGGAGTTGTTGAGCGCCGAGGAACTCGACGACTCCGATATCGCCCACTGGCGCACGCTGATAGTGGCGACCGGAGCGGTGGACTGGATCGAAGAACTCATCGCCGAACGGGTGGCCAGTGCCACCGAACACCTCTGCGATGCCCCGATCGATGACTGGGTGCGATCCGCGCTGACCGACATGGCAGCCGTGTGCACCCTGCGAATGACCTGAAAAGCCTGAGGAGGCCTGTGATGCGAACCGTTCCCGGGAAGACCGACCACGTCGTCGTCGTCGGTGCCGGACTGTCCGGCCTGTCGGCCGCCATGCAACTCGCCGGTCAGGGACGCTCGGTGACAGTGGTCGAGCGCTACGGCTTCCCCGGCGGCCGGGTGGGCCAAGCCGATATCCGCGGCTACCGGATCGACACCGGCGCAACGGTTTTGACCATGCCCGACATCATCGAGGAGGCGTTCG
>JBAXUD010000277.1:0-4838 GCA_037129875.1 Mycobacteriaceae bacterium | reverse complement strand
GGGACTCGACATAGGCTGCGGCAGTGTTCAGTTCGAACGTCAGCCGGTCGGTCTTGGCCTGAAGGTTTCTGGTGAGCAGCCGGTTGTTCTCATCCCGCTCGGCGAGTTGCTGTCGTGCCTCCACCTCGGCCGTCACGTCGATGATCTGCGCGATGAACCGCTCCACCTGACCGCCTGCGTCACGGATGCAACTCACCGACAGATCGCCCCACATGGTGTGTCCGTCGGCGTGCAGGTAGCGCTTCGTCTGCCGGTAGGTCTCGATCCGGCCGGCCAGCATGTCGTCGATGTCCTGCACGTCGGTGATGACGTCGTCGGCGGGAATGAGGTCCAGCCAGGTCATCGTGCACAGCGTGTCGGCGTCGTAGCCGAGGAACTTGCACAGCGCCTCGTTCACCATCTCGAAACGGCCAGCGGGAGAGTTGATGCACATTCCGACGCTGGAGCTTTCCAGGAGTCGGCGATACCGGGCATCGGTGCGCGCCTGTGACGCGCGCGCTCTCTCGGCTTCGCGCTCAGCGGCCACTTCGCTGTCGACGAGGCGAAGGGACACGACGATGCCGTCCTGGTTGCCGTCCAGGCCGCAATACGGTTTGGCGTTCAGATGCACCCACCGCAGCTCACCGCCGAAGCTCACCAGCTGCGCCCGGGTCTGGACCGATTCGCCGGCAAGCAGTCTCGTCACATGATCCAAGTGATCGGCCTCGAGACCCGGCGGGACGACCTCACGGACCCGCCGTCCCTGCCAGTATTCGGGTGGAGCGCCGAGAACCTGCTCGGCCGCGGGTGACACCCAGAAGAATCGTCCGTCTCGGATGCGAGCCACCATGTCCCCGGAGCTCTCGGCCAGGAGCCGGAACTGTTCCTCCGATTCGGCCATCCTCTCAGCGGCTGCGAACCGATCACTGACATCACGCCACGTGAGCGTGATCGAGTCGTCGCCGCTGCGGGTCACCTGGATGTCGTAGCGCGAGTGCTTGCTGATGAAATCGTTGAAAAGGTCGAAGTCGTCGAGGACCAACGCTTCCCCGGCTCGGCAACAGTGGACGAGGTGCGCCAGCAGTCCGGTGGTCTTGACGTCGGGTACCGCCGCCACAAGACTCTCGCCGACGAGTTGCTCCCGCGTCCGCGACAGGCTTTCGCATGCGGCGCGATTGACCGCGAGGTAGACGAAGTCGACGATCTGCCCGCTGGAGTCTCTGACCGCGGACAACCGCGCCAGCGGGTCGAGCATCGCGTCGGCTGTTGTGCGGACCAGATCAAGGGCATTCTCGGCGTTGCTGACAGCTTGCGACACCGTCGATTCGTCGGTGAAAAGCCAGACCGTGCCATCGAATCCGTCGTTCCGGACGGCCATGGATGTGACCCGCAGGTGGGTGGGTTGCTCGGCGAATCGCCAGACCTGTTCGCACTGTCCCGTCGGCTCGGCCTGGACATCGGTGTGGGTGATCTCATCGTGTTTGAGCGCATCCGATGCCAATCGCGCCAGCGCGCGCGAGAAAACCGACGCCGCCACCCTGCCGGGTGAAAGCCGCAACAACTTCGCCGCGGACTCGCTCACGGTGGCATGGTCGAGGATGGAGTCCACCGACACGATGCCCTCATCCAGCCGGTTGACGACGGCGCGAAGCCGGGCGACTTCGCCACGATTGACGCGGCTGTCCTCGACGACGCGGGCCAGGTAGCCGAGTTCTTCGTCGATGAGGGTCTGCCGGCCGGAACTCAGCTCTTCTGCGGGGGATTCGGTGCACCAGACGACGAAGACAGAGAGGTTGCCCTCGCCGAGTTTGAAAGTCCTCGCGGCCGTGGGTACGCCAGTGAGCGCTCTGCGGACGATTGCGGGCACCAGGGCGGCGAGCCGGTCGGGGTCACGTTCGCATCCGGTGGAGCCGTCGATCAGCGGCCAGTGGGCGCCGGTCGGCAGAAGGGCGTCAGTAGGCAGAAGGTCCGTTGGGTAGGTGGCCACGACGACACCGCCGGCGGGCTCGCTGCGAGAGCTCCAGATCACCGCTGCCTGGGCGCCGAGACCGTTGAGCAGCCGGCCCAGTGCGTTGTCGAGCAGATCGATCATCACATCACCAAATGAGGAAAAGTCGCAGGGGAGTTCCCACGCGCTTCACGGGGTGTTCTCCCGCGATTCACGGTAATCGACGCTAACAGCAATTCAGGTTGGCTGCCCCGCGTAAACATTCCCCGCTATGCTCTGCCGAGCGAAGGAAAGGGAAACCAATGAGTGAGTGGCCGACGCGGACTACTGCCAACGGTGCGGTAGTACTGAGTCCGGAGGGCCGCCTCAACATGGTTGCCGCACCTGATCTTCGGGAGCAGCTTCACGGCCTTGTCCGTGGCGGGAACACCCGCCTGGTGGTGGATCTCTCCGGGGTGGAGACCATCGACTCCTCCGGCCTTGGTGCGCTGATCTCCGGGCTGAAAGCGGCTCGCCAGGGCGGCGGTGACCTCCGGATCTCCTCACCCAGCGAGCAAGCGATGGCAGTTCTGGAACTGACCAATCTGAATCGGGTCCTGAGAACCAGTGAATCGGCGGACAGCGCCTTCGATGAGCCAATCTGAGGCCAGGGTTCTCGAGACCTCGGCAGGTCCGGGCGCCCTCGGCGAGATCGAGACAGCCCTTGAACTAACCTGGTCGACGTATCCGCATGTGCCGCAAACCGTCCGGATGCACATGGGGATCGCGGCCGGCGAAATCGGTGCCAACATCGTCGAGCATTCGGCTTCCGGTCGCGTGGTCCGGATCTGGATGGACGTCGCGGTGTCTCCGAGTGTGGTCCAGGTGGAATTCACCGACGACGGGGATCCCGTCCGGATCGATCTGCACGCGGTGTGCATGCCCGACGAAAATGCCGAACGCGGGCGCGGCCTTGCGCTGGCGCAAGCGGTCCTCGAGCAGCTGGCCTACCGCCGCGCCGAGTGCAATCACTGGATCCTGGTCAGCAAGCCATTCTCCTGAGTCGTCACTGCCGGGATCTAGATCTCACTACCGCAGGGATCTAGCTCCCAAATCGCTCCAACATCCCATGTCAAAACCGGTCCACCGTGCGGCATCATCTCCGCGTGGCACAAAATTCGTTTGTGCTCGACACGGTTACGGGGGCGGATACCCTCGACGGCATCGGCACCATGATCGAGCAGTTGTGGTTATCACATGACCACGTGCCGGATGCTGTCCGCACGGAGATCGAAATCGCGGTCGGCGAGATCAGTGCCAACATCATCGAGCATTCCGCCAAGGACGGTCCCGTGCGGCTGCGGATGGAAGTCCGGGTGCTGCCCGACAAAATCAGAGTCAGTTTCGTCGACGATGGACTGCCCGCAGACGTCGATGTCACCGCGCCGGTGATGCCCGACCAGAGCGCCGAAGGCGGTAGGGGTCTGGCGTTGGCACATGCCGTCCTGGACCGGTTGCACTACCGTCGCAGCTTGGTCAATCACTGGACGCTGGTCAGCAGGCAGTTCGCCTAGTTGGCGTACTTCGTCACCCGGAACACGGTGACGGCCTCCGCTCGTGACGCCACGCCGAGCTTCGTCAGCAGGTTGTGCACGTGATTCTTGACGGTATGCAAGGTGAGCGATAGGCGCGACGCGATCTGCTGGTTGGTCAGTCCCTGCTCGATCAGGTCCAGAATCTCGATCTCGCGGCGTGTGAGTACGTCCGTTGTCGCGTCCGGATTCGTTTGTGCCGCAAAGGCATATACCCGGCGAAGCAGGATCGAAGAAACTTCGGGTGAGCACTGGGCCCGCCCGTCGGCGCTGCTACGGGTCAACGCCAGCAGATGATCGAACGACTCTGTGCGCAGGTGAAGTCCGGCCACGCCGGCCTCCGCGCACGCCACGATGTCGGATTCCCGGTCGATGGACAAGCCGTACACGATCACCCGTACCTTGCGGTCGAGATCAACCCCCAGTTGGAGCACTGTGGCACTGTCCGGCGTGTCGATATTGAGCAGGATCGCGTCGGGCGCCGCCCGATCGACCTCGGGCAACAAGCTGGGAAGGTCCCATGCCATCGCGGTATCGATCCCGTTGATCGAGAGTTGGGCCGCCAGGCATTCCCGGTTGAGTCGGGCGTCATCGACGATCACCACCGTCATACCGCGCGACGCGGACTTCTTTACCGACATAATGATGACCAATCGTACTGATAGTTCGTTAGCGGCGAGTTGATCGACCCGCCGTTGTAGATCCCGAAGTGTTCTCCTTCGGTGAATGGCCAGGACCGCCGGGAGAACCTGCTCAGCCGGTAACCTCGCCGGCATGGCACCTGATTTCACCGGCAAGATCGCCCTGGATATCCGTGACTCCGAGCCCGACTGGGGCCCGTATGTCGCACCCGCCGCGCCGCCGGACGCCCCCAACGTGCTCTATGTCGTGTGGGACGACGTCGGCATCGCAACCTGGGACTGCTTCGGCGGACTGGTCGAGATGCCCGCCATGAGCAGGATCGCCGAGCGTGGCGTGCGGCTGACCCAGTTCCACACCACCGCGTTGTGCTCTCCGACCCGCGCCTCACTGCTCACCGGCCGCAACGCCACATCGGTGGGGATGGCGGTCGTGGAGGAGTTCACCGAGGGTTTTCCCGGCATCAACGGCCGCATCCCCGATGACACCGCCCTGATCTCCGAGGTGCTTGCCGAACGGGGCTACAACACCTATTGCCTCGGCAAATGGCATATGACGCCGTTGGAGGAGTCCAGCCTGGCCGCCACGAAGCGGCACTGGCCGCTGTCGCGGGGGTTCGAGCGGTTCTACGGCTTTCTGGGCGGGGAGACCGACCAGTGGTACCCGGAGCTGGTTTACGACAATCACCCCATCGAGGCGCC
>JBAXUD010000276.1:0-4851 GCA_037129875.1 Mycobacteriaceae bacterium | reverse complement strand
CTGCTGATCTGGCTCCGGCCGCCGCGCCGGCTGCGCCGGCTCCTGCCCCGGCCGTACCTGCTCCTGCCGCTCCGGCGGCCGCTCCGGCTGCACCCGCCCCGGCGGATTCCGAGGCGCCCCCGACCCCTTAGCTCGGGGACACCACGCTGACCGCTACTTCGTTGCGGCGGCGGAACGGAATCGTCCACGGCGGGTCGTAGAACCACATCAGCGGCTCGCCTGCGGTCTCAATTTTGTTCTCGCGCAACGTCTTCAGCAGTTCATCGGTGTGTGATGCGATGGCCGACCGGGTGGCGACTCCGGAGAAGCGCAATACCGCCACCTGCTCGCCGGGGACGTGGACCAGTCGCACCCGCTCGTCGTTGGGCGTCGGCAGCGTGTCCATGGTGCGGCTGGACGGCATGAAGAAGCGGATCACCCACTGTCCTGTGCCACCGCGCTGGGCGGCCACCGGTGCGGTCATCGCGATCTTCTGGCCCTGCTCCTGGGCAACCGGCGCGGTCATGGCGATCTTGGTGTTGCCCGTGTTGCCGCCGAAGATGTAGCGGGCCAGGCGCCGGAAGCCCTCGTTGCGGGCGGCTTCCTCGTCGGCGTCGATGGTGGTCTCGGCGGCGATCCGCGAACCGTAGCGGCGGATCTCGACGTCGCCGAACCGTCGTTCCACCGTGAACGGCGGTTCCTCGGTTCCGTGGCGGATTCCCACGATGGAGCCCCCGGCTTCGGCGACCTGGCCGGCGACTTTGCCGACCGGACCCGCGACTTTGCCGACCGTGTCGGCGATTTTGTTCAGCATGACGCCAATCTACCGGCGTCGTCCGGCTGTATGCCTGGGTTGAATTCAGCCGTTGGAGAGGGCTGCGTACCGGGCGCGGTGGTGGTCGGTCGACCCGAACTCGTACTGCAGTGCGGTGAGGCGCTTGAAGTAGTGGCCGATGGCCAATTCCTCGGTCATGCCCATGCCGCCGTGCAGTTGCACCGCGTTCTGCCCGATGAATCGCGCTGCGCGGCCGACCGTCGCCTTGGCCGCCGACACCGCCCGCGCCCGTGCCTCCGCTTCGGCGTCCAGGTTCAGCACCGCCAGGTAGGCCGCCGCCACCGACTGCTCCAACTCCATGTACATGTCCACCATCCGGTGCTGCAGCACCTGAAAGCTGCCGATCGGCACGCCGAACTGCTGACGCTGCTTGCAGTATTCGACGGTGTCGGCCAGCACGGTCCGCATCAGGCCCACGGCTTCGGCGCACACCGCCGCCGCCCCGTCATCGCGGGCACGCGACAGCAGCGGCCACCCGTCGTCGCACAGCAGCGCATCGGCGGGCAGTCCGAACCCGTCGAACACCAGATCCGCGGCGCGCCGGTCGTCGATGGTGCGGTAGGCGTGGACTTCCAGACCGGGTGGGGGAGCGGCGGGGTCGAACGGGGTGAGGAACAGCGACATGCCCCGGTAGTCACCCGGTGCGCCGCCGGTTCGGGCGGCGATCAGCAGGTGGGTCGCCAGCGGGGCGTCCATCACGACGGTCTTGGCACCGGTGATCAGCCACTGCTCGCCCGTGTCGTCCCGCTCGGACTTATCCCCATGTCGCTCCGCTCCTGCCCGCCGAACGCGAACAGCTTTGGTGGACATGCCTTCCCAATGGTCGCCGGTCGCTGCTTCGGTGACCGCGAGCGCGACGATAGCCGACCCCTCGCAGATCCGTTCCAGCACCGCTGCCGCCGCCTCGCCGCCCGCGCGCTGCAGCAGGCCGCCGGCCACCACCACGGTGTCGATATACGGTTCGATCACCAAAGCCCGGCCGAGTTCCTCCGCGATCACCATGGACTCGACGGGCCCGCCGCCGCTGCCGCCGAACGCCTCCGGCAGGGTGGCGCCCAGGATTCCGAGCTCCCCGGCGAAGGAACGCCAGACCTCGGGTTGCCACCCCGCGCCGGTCTTCGCTGCAGCGCGGCTGTCCGCCAGGGTGTATCGGGCGGCCAGGAACTTGCCCAGGCCGTCGCGCAGCAGTTCCTGTTCGGCGCTCAGATTGAAGTCCACGGTGTTCCTCTCGGGCCCTGTCGGCCTACAGTCCCAGGGTCGCCTTCGCCAGGATGTTGCGCTGAATCTCGTTGCTGCCGGCGTAGATCGAGCCGGCGCGATCGTTGAAGTAGCGCAGCGGGGCGACGGCCTGCCACGCCCGCCCGCTCACGTAGCCGTCGGCCGGTGCGGTGAAGTCGGCAATCGGGCCACCGGGCCGGGTGGCGTGCGGCTGGTACACCCGGGCCTGCGGGCCGGCTGCCTCCATCGCCAGTTCGGTGATCGCCTGGCTCAGTTCGGTGGCCAGGATTTTCAGCATCGACGACGCGGCGCCGGGGTTTCGGCCTTCGGACACCGCGGCCAGCACCCGGTACTCCAGGATCTCCAGCACGTCGGTGCGGATGCGGACGTCGGCCAACTTCGCGGCGAAGGCGGGTTCGTCAATCAGAGCCGCGCCGGCCGGGCCGGGCTGGGTTTGGGCCTCCTGGGCGATCGACTCGGCCATCACCTGCAGCGCCGGAGCGGCCGCCCCGCCGCCGCGCTCGAACTCCAGCAGGTACTTGGCCACCGTCCAGCCGTCGTCGATCTGGCCGATCACGCCTGCTTTCGGGACCCGCACGGAGTCGAAGAAGATCTGGGTCTGGATCTCCTCGCCGGAGGTCATCACCAGCGGCCGCACCTCGATGCCCGGTGTGGTCATGTCGATCAGCAGGAAGGTGATCCCCTGCTGCTTGCGGGCGCCGCGGGTGGTGCGGACCAGCGCGAAGATCCAGTTCGCCTCCGCGGCGTGCGTGGTCCAGATCTTGCTGCCGGTGCACACCAGGTGATCACCGTCATCGGCGGCTGCCATCGTCAGGCTGGCGAGGTCGGAGCCGGACTCGGGCTCGGAGTAGCCCTGGCAGAAGAAGACCTCGCCGGTGAGGATGCGCGGCAGGAAGTAGTCCTTCTGCTCGGGTGTGCCGAAGGCGATGATCGCGTGCGCCACCATGCGAATTCCCATGGGGGACAACGACGGCGCCCCGGCCAGGATGGACTCGCGGCTGAAGATGTAGTGCCTGGTCAGCGTCCAGTCGCAACCGCCGTACTCGATCGGCCAGGCCGGTGCGGCCCAACCGCGTTCGTGCAGGACCGCCTGCCAGGCCATGCTGGCCTCGTGATCGGCGTACACGCTGGTCATCAGCCGGCCGGCCTGGCGCAGGTCGTCGGTGAGTTTCTCGTCGAGGAAGGCCCGTACCTCGTCGCGGAATTCGAGATCTCTCGCCGACCACGCCAGGTCCATCCGGGCCACCTCTTATCTGCATACGACGGTTGGCAGAAACGGTAGACGGTCGGGCGTGGCGGTGCCTGCCAGTTGCAGGTTTGGAATCCCGCAAGCCGGGGAACAGGACCCATCGGGCGCCGACGGCCGCCGACAGACTTGGCCCGGAGAGGCCCGGTCCCTGAACACGGGACCGGGCCTTTCGTTTCGCGCACGTTGGGCCGGTCGGGGGACAGAGCCGTCATCCCCGGGATGGCCCGGTCGGCCGAGTTGGAGGCGTCGCGGCGCGCGGCACAGTGGTGATATACCACCGCCGTCCACTAGGAGAACCACCCCGTCCACGAGGAGAACCACCCCGTCCACGAGGAGAACCACAATGAAGAGCAACCTTCCGGCCGCCTTATTCGGCGCCGTCCTGACCGCCGCCGCCGTTAGCTTCGGAGCCGCCACCGCCCACGCCTCAGCCGACTACACCCGCCCGGCCAGCCCGGCTGTCGTCGTCGTGGACGCGATAGGGCCACATTGACGCGTGTTGGTGCACGCGCTCAGCGACGAGGCCCGCTGCGTTCCATTCCCATTTCGAGTTCGAGCCGTCGCACACCGACCTGATGCACTTGTTGCTTCTGATCAAAGACGCGCGCGCCCTGTTCAGCAGCAACGTGCCCCGGGATCAGCCTCGGCCTGCCGGTGCCGCATCCGCCAATACTCGGCTTCGCTGGGCACCGGCTCGCCGGGATGCACCCGACGGCGGTGTGCGACGTAGCGCTGGTAGTGGCTGTCGCCCATCAATGCGCCTACGTACCAACGGATCTGGTGGCCGAGTCGCGCCCAGAAACCACTAAAGCGTCCCATTGCTTCTGCACCTCCTTCTCCGCAGGCGTGGCGAACAGGCGCGACGGTCCGAAGAGCCGCGACGGCACGGGGGTTTCGGTGGCCGGCGGCTGTCCGCCGCCGCGGATGGATCGCACCGCCATCACCACGGCAGCGGCGACCACGATGATCACGACCACCGCGAAGATGATCGACAGCGTGCCCTGGATGAAGGTGTTGCGGACCACGGCGTGCAGTTGGCCGGTGTCCTTCGCCGCCCCGAGCGAGGTCTTGCCGGCCGCCAGGGCGTCGCGGTACTGGAAGTGCTGCGTCCAGTAGCCAAGTTTCGGATCGCCGGAGAAGATCTTCTGCCACGACGCCGTGAGCGTCACGATCAGATCCCACAGCAGCGGAATGCCCGGAATCCAGGCCCATTTCAGCAGGCCCATCTTGATCACCACCACGGTCACCACCGTGAGGGCTATCGCCGCGAGCAACTGGTTGGCGATACCGAACAACGGGAAGAGCGTATTGATGCCGCCGAGCGGGTCGGTGACGCCCATCAGCAGGATCGAGCCCCACGCGGCGACGACGATGATGCTGCAGGCCCACGCCCCGGCCTTCCAGCTCGGGTCGTGCAGCCGTCGCAGCGGGCCACCGAGGTTGCTCAGGCCGTCGGACAGCATGAACCGGGCCACCCGGGTTCCGGCGTCGATCGTGGTGAGGATGAACAGCGCCTCGAACATGATCGCGAAGTGGTACCAGAACGCCT
>JBAXUD010000275.1:0-4864 GCA_037129875.1 Mycobacteriaceae bacterium | reverse complement strand
GAGGAGATCGACTGCGCGCTGAGCTTCGCGCTCATCCAGGTCGACGCCGACCCCAACCTGTGGCGTGAGCAACTGGATCTCTCCGCGGCCGCGCACGAGGCGGGCAGCCGGCTCTACCCACAGGTGGCCGCCCGACCGTTCGGGATGCTGCTGGGCTTCCCCGGACACCACGCTTTCACCCATCGGCCCACCTACCGCCGGCTGAAGGCCCAGTGCGGCCGCGAGGAACTGGCCGCCAGGCTTGCCGAACCCGCCGTCAGGGCGGCGATCCTGGCCGAAGATGATCTGCCGCTGGACCCCACGATTCTGTTCGACGGCATGTTCGCCTTCGCGCAGTACGCCATCGACCGGTTGTACGTCCTCGGCGATCCGCCCGACTACGAGCCGACCGATGAGCGCACGGTGGCCGCCATTGCGCGTCAGCGCTGCGAGGACCCGCTGACCACCATGTACGACCTGATGCTGGAGGCCGACGCCGGCGCCATGCTGATGATGCCGCTGTTCAATTACGCCGAGCGCAACCACGACGCCATCCGGGAGATGATGACGCACCCGGCGGGGGTGCTGGGCCTGTCCGACGGCGGTGCGCACTGCAGCATGATCTGCGACGCGTCCTACCCGACGTTCCTGCTGACTCACTGGGCTCGTGACCGCCACCGCGGACCGCAGCTGCCGCTGGAGTACGTGGTGCGCAAGCAGTCTCACGACACGGCGCAACTGTTCGGACTGACCGACCGGGGCGTGATCGCGGTGGGTAAGAAGGCCGATCTCAACATCATCGACATGGACCGCCTGACGTTGCACGCCCCCCGGATGGCCTACGACCTGCCGGCCGGGGGACACCGCCTGGTCCAGGGCGCATCGGGCTACACCGCCACCGTGGTCAGCGGTGTGGTGACCCGGCGCGATGGGGTTGACACCGGCGCGCGGCCGGGCCGACTGGTCCGCGGTGCCCGCTGAGGATGGCACGCTTCGACGGCATGACCGTGGTCGTCACCGGTGCGGCATCCGGGATCGGACTGGCCACCGCCCGCCGGCTGCTCGACGACGGCGCCGCTGTGGTGGGCGCTGACCTGGCCCCTGCCGACGAACTCGCCGGCGCCGACGGGTTCACGTTCGTTCCGGCCGACGTGACCGGCGAGGACGCGGTGGCGCGGGTGTTCGCCGCGGTGCCGGGCCGGCTGGCCGGCGTGGTCCATTCGGCCGGTGTGCCTGGAGGCGGCCCCGTGCATCTCCTCGATGCTCAGGAGTGGGCACGGGTGATCAATATCAATCTGACGGCGACCTTCCTGGTCGTCAAGGCCGCCGTCACCCGGATGCTGGGCCAGCAGCGTGTCGGCGGTGAGCGTGGCTCGATCGTGACGCTGGCCAGCGTCGAGGGCCTGGAGGGCACCGCCGGGGGAAGCTGCTACAACGCCGCCAAGGGCGGGGTGGTGCTGCTGACCAAGAACGTCGCAATCGACTACGGCCCCAGCGGAATCCGTTGCAACGCAATCTGTCCCGGCTTCATCGACACCCCGATGCTGGACGCGGTGTTGTCCGCACCGGAGATGGCGGAGGTCAAGGCGGCGGTGACGCACGAGCATGCGCTGCGCCGTCGCGGCAGGCCGGAGGAGATCGCCGCGGTCGCGGCGTTCCTGCTCTCACCGGACGCCTCGTTCGTGACCGGACAGGCCATTGCGGTCGACGGCGGTTACACAGCCGGGCGCGACCACACAGTGACGGACATGATGGGCCTGGCAGGTCCGTGAATGACAACAGGCCCGTGAATGACAAGGAGACACCGATGACAGCAAGTGTTGTGGCCCAGGACGTGTGCGACCGGGCCCGCGGACTTCGGGCGGTGGTGGGCGCCGAGGCGGCCGAGTCCGAACGGTTGCGGAGAATGTCTGCTCCGATAGTGGACGCGCTGTGGTCCAGCGGGCTGATGACGGCCTTCAACCCACGCGAGGCCGGCGGTCTCGAGCCGGGATTCGCCGAGATGATCGACACCTGGATCGAAATGGCTTGGCAGGACGGCTCTTTCGGGTGGATCGGGATCGCCAACTTCCCCTCCACCTTCGCCGCGGCCTGTTACCTGCCCGACGCCGGGTTCGCCGAGGTGTTCACCGACAACGACAACCGGGTGACGATGGGCGGGCAGTTCGCCCCGCTCGGTCAGGGCGTGGAGGCCGACGGCGGATACCGGCTGAGCGGCTCGTGGAGTTTCGGGTCCGGCACCGGTCACTCGCAGTACGTTGCCGCCGGGTTCATGCCGATGCAGGACGGGCTACCGCGGATGATGGATAACGGCATGCCGGTGATGATGGTCGCGCTGCTGCCGCGCGACCAGGTCAGCTTCACCGACGGCTGGCACGTCCAGGGCCTCAAGGGCACCGGTTCCTACGACTACAACGTTGCCGACGTCTTCGTGCCCGCGCACCGGACGTTCGAACTGTTCACCCGCGATCCGCTTCGCGGGGGATCGCCGGCCGCCCGGATGGGCCTGATGGCCGTCACCGCCGCCGGTCACGCGGCCTGGGCACTCGGAGTGGCCAAGAGCATGCTCGACGACGTCCAAGAACTGGCGGCCACGAAGTACCGGATGAGCGACATGGCATCGCTGGCCAGCCGCCCCACCTTCCAGAAAGATCTGGCCCACCACGTCTGCGCCTGGCGAGCGGCCCGCCTGCTGTTACTCGATGTCTTCGGCGACGCTGAGACCGCCGCCGCCGGTGACGGATTGACGCCGGTCAATCGTGCCGATCTGCGAGCCGCGGCGGTGTACGCCACCGACGTCGCGCGGGAGGGTGCGCAGTGGGCCCATCTGGCGGCCGGTACCACCTCGATCCGGGAGGGCTCCCGGCTCGAGCGCGCTTTCCGGGACATCTACACCGGCACCCAGCACGCCTTCATCAGTGAGAAGGTGGCGATGGACGCCGCACAGGTGTGGCTGGGATTGGTGGAGGACCAGTTCGCCCTGTGACCGACACACCGACACCGGATAGGTCCCGGTAGGTCCCCGGTCTGCCACCGTAGGGGAGTGGACGAATCGGACCGATACTCGGCAATCCTCGAGGAATACGCCGAGCATCTTGAGCTGGAACGCGGCCGATCCGAGCACACCCGTCGCGCCTATCTGACCGATCTGCGCTCGTTGTTCGGATTCATCGACGAACGGGCCCCGGGGTCCGGCCTGGAGGCGCTCAGCCTGCCCCTGCTGCGATCCTGGCTCGCGGCCCAGGCCGGTGCCGGTGCCGCCCGGACAACGCTGGCCCGGCGGACTTCAGCGGTCAAGACGTTCACGGCCTGGGCGACGCGGCGCGGCGTGCTCGCAGCAGACCCGGCTACCCGGCTACAGGTTCCCAAGGCCCACCGCACATTGCCGGCGGTGTTGCGTCAGGACCAGGCTCTGGCCGCGATGGCCGCCGCCGACCTCGGCGCCCAGCAGCGCGATCCGCTTGCCCTGCGCGACCGGCTCATCGTGGAACTGTTGTACGCCACCGGGATTCGCGTCAGCGAGCTCTGCGGTCTGGACGTCGACGATGTCGACACCGGCCGTCGGCTGCTGCGGGTGCTCGGCAAGGGCAACAAGCAGCGCACCGTGCCGTTCGGGCGCCCCGCGCTGGCGGCCTTCACCGACTGGCTGACCGACGGCCGTCCCCATCTTCTGACTCCGGAGTCCGGTCCGGCGCTGCTGCTCGGCCCGCGGGGACGCCGGCTGGACCCGCGCCAGGCCCGCACCGTGGTGCACCAGACGGTTGGAGCCGTCGTCGGCGCTCCCGACATCGGGCCGCACGGCCTGAGGCACAGTGCGGCCACCCATCTGCTCGAAGGCGGCGCCGATCTGCGGGTGGTCCAGGAGCTGCTCGGCCATTCCACGCTGGCCACCACCCAGCTCTACACCCACGTCACCGTCGCGCGACTGCGGGCCGTCCACGATCAGGCCCACCCGCGCGCCTGAGCTATTTCAATGGCTTGAGTTCAACGGCTTGAGTCGAATCGGGGTGCTCGCCAGCAATCCCAGCGGGTCGACGTAGTCCGCACGCTGGGCGGGCCCCCACATCGCACCCCAGTGCAGGCATGCGCTCGCTGGGCACCCCGGATGGCCGGCAGCCAGCCGCCCCAACGGGCTGCCGGAGTCGACCAGCTGGCCGGGCCGCACCGCGGCCTCCACCGGCTCATAGCTGGTGCGCAACCCACCCGGGTGGTCCACCGAGACCAGCGGTCGGCCGGCCAGCACCCCGGCGAAGACCACCGTGCCCCGCCCGGCCGAGTAGACCGGCTGGCCCGGAGTGCCGGCCAGATCCACCCCGCGGTGACCGCGCTGCCAATCCGGCCGCGGGGCATCGAAACCGCGGGTCACCACGGGTATCCCGGGCCGCAACGGCCACTGCAGCCGGACGTCGTCGGCGCAGGCCGGAGCCGCGACGAACAGAGCCAGGAGCAATCCCGCCAGCGGTCTCATCGGCCCAGTCGACCGCCCCGGTCGCTGGTGCGGCGCCCGCATCGCCGGGCCCTGTGTACCGGCGGGGGATTGGGGAGGAGTTCAGCGTGGTCGGAGGCTGTCCGGCGGCGGTGTAAACTTCGGTCCGCAGCCTGCACAAGCGGGCTGACTTCGCGCGTCTGTATGCACCGTCGCCCTCGTCGTCGGTAGCCGCGCACGCCGGTTGGTCCCGTCGCCAGACGGGTAGGTGTGCGCGCAGGCGCCAGGGCCCGGCTTCACCCGAAGCCGAGCGACAACTGACAACTGAAGGAATGGCCTGCCATGCCTGTTGTAACCATGAAGCAGCTGCTTGACAGCGGCGCCCACTTCGGGCATCAGACCCGTCGCTGGAATCCCAAGATGAAGCGGTTCATCTTCACCGACCGCAACGGCATCTAC
>JBAXUD010000274.1:0-4876 GCA_037129875.1 Mycobacteriaceae bacterium | reverse complement strand
TTCGGGATGGACTCGTGGTTCCCGACGCTGAAGATCTACAACCGCAACGGCCAGCTGTATACCGCCGTGGACGCGCAATTGATGCTGGCTTACAAGGAGAGCCCAACCGGCCAGATCCTGCACGAGGGCATCAACGAGGCCGGCTCCTGCGCCTCGTTCACCGCCGTGGGCACGTCGTACTCCACGCACAACGAGCCGATGATCCCGGTCTACATCTTCTATTCGATGTTCGGCTTCCAGCGCACCGGCGACAGCTTCTGGGCCGCGGCCGACCAGATGGCCCGCGGGTTCGTCCTGGGCGCCACGGCCGGACGCACCACGCTCACCGGCGAGGGCCTGCAGCACGCCGACGGCCACTCCCAGCTGCTGGCCTCCACCAACCCCGCGGTGGTGGCCTACGACCCGGCGTTCGCCTACGAGGTGGCCTACATCATCGAAAGCGGCCTGGCCCGGATGTTCGGGGAGAACCCCGAGAACATCTACTTCTACATGACGATTTACAACGAGCCCTACGTGCAGCCGGCCGAGCCGGAGAACCTCGACGTCGAGCACCTGCTGCGGGGCATGTACCGCTTCCGGGCGGCGAGCGAGAAGCGCAGCAGCGTGGCCCAGATCCTGGCCTCCGGGGTGGCCATGCCCGACGCCCTGCGGGCCGCCGAGATGCTGGGGCAGCGCTGGGACGTCGCAGCCGACGTCTGGTCGGTGACCAGCTGGAACGAATTGCACCGCGACGGCCTGGCGGTGGAGAAGGCGCTGCTGCGCCATCCCGACCGGCAGGCGCCCACGCCCTTCGTCACCGAACAGCTGAGCAGGGCCGCCGGCCCGGTGGTGGCGGTGTCGGACTGGATGCGGGCGGTGCCCGATCAGATCCGGCAGTGGGTGCCGGGCACCTACGTCACGTTGGGCACCGACGGGTTCGGCTTCTCCGACACCCGCCCGGCAGCCCGGCGTTACTTCAACACCGACGCCGAGTCGGTGGTGGTCGCGGTGCTCGAGGCACTGGCCCGCGACGGCGAGATCGATCCGTCGGTCGCGATCGCCGCGGCCCGGGAGTACCGGATCGACGACGTCATGGCCGCACCGGAGCAGACCTCGGATTCCGGAGTCGCGTAGTCGAGTCTCGCTCGTCAACCGGGGGTCGCCATGAAGGAGCTCCGCACGGTTGAGCCGGCATCCACCGAATGGGGGACGGGTGACTCACCCTGATGTCCGGCCTATCGGCGGACGCCGGGGCCGGCCCGCGTGGGCGAGGGTTGTCTCAACGCCACAACAGCGGCGCGAGATCACAGATAAGACTGAGAAAGAGACACCATGACCATCACAGAAACCCCAGATCTTCGCAGTCGGTCCCTTCCGATCGCCGCTGATTCGACGCCCACTGCTCCTCCGGGATTCATTCCGGGCGGACTGGGAAGGCGACTGGCCGCCAAACTGATCGATCTGGGTGGGGTTGTGGCCCTGCAACTGATCGTCGGCCTTCTCGTCGGGATTGATGCCCGACTGTTCTTCGGCGGAAGAGGCGCAACGGCGGTGGCGACGCTGGGTGACTACTGGTGGGGGGTGCTGGGTTCGACGTTGATCTTCGGGTACTTCGTCGCCTTCGAGTCGGTCGGTGGGCGCACGCCCGGCAAGCGCCTACTGGGACTCCGGGTCTTCGGACCCGGGCGCTCCTCACATCCGACGGTCGGGCAAGCGATGGCCCGCAACGCCTACCTGCTGCTGTGGCTGCTGCCCGTACCGGCCGCATGGGTGGGCGCCGAAGGCACGCTGTTCGCCCTGTTCGCCGTCGCCGTTGTCGCGATTGCGGTGTCGATTTATCGCAGCCCCACCAAACAGGGGATGAACGACCGGATGGCCGGGGGAACGCAGGTCGTCAAACTCTGACGTGGCCGGACCACCGCAAGAAGCCCGAAGCCGGTTGGCTTCGGGGTTCTTGCTACTGAGGGGGTTCTTGCTACTGAGGGGGTTCTTGCTACTGAGGGGCTTCTTGCTACTGAGGGGCTCCGTTCTATTTTGGTGTTTTCTGCCAAAAAATAGCGTAGTTTTTAGAGGTGCCTGACAACCCGCTCTTCGAGCAGCGCCGCTCGCCGCTGGAACTGCTCGAGGACATCCCCGAGACCACGTTGCGCCGGCTAAAAGGGCGCTCGGGCCGGCTTGCCACCGAGGCCGTCCAGACGATGGAGAAACGGCTCCCGTTCTTCGCCCGCCTGGAAGCCTCCCAGCGCGCCAGCGTGCAGCTGGTGGTGCAGGCCGCGGTGGTCAACTTCGCCGAGTGGGTCCGCAATCCGGCCAGCCAGGTCGGTTACACCGCGCAGGCCTTCGAACTGGTGCCCAAGGACCTGACCCGCCGGATCGCCCTGGCGCAGACTGTCGACATGGTCCGGGTCACGATGGAGTTCTTCGAGGAAGTCGTCCCGATGGTGGCCCGCACCGACGAACAACAGACCGCGCTGACGGTCGGAATCCTGCGCTACAGCCGTGATCTGGCCTTCGCGGCAGCCAGCGCCTACGCCGACGCCGCCGAGGCCCGTGGGTCCTGGGACAGCCGTATGGAGGCCAGCGTGGTCGACGCGGTGGTTCGCGGCGACACCGGCTCGGAACTGCTTTCCCGGGCCGCCGCGCTGAACTGGGACACCACCGCCCCGGCGACCGTCGTCGTCGGTACCCCGCCACCGGGCCGGGAGGAGCAGGCCGGGGAGGACGTGCGCCGAATCGCTCTGCGGCATGACCGCGCCGCGCTTGCCGACATCCACGGCACCTGGCTGATCGCGATCATCTCCGGGCCGCTGTCTCCCACCGACCGGTTCTTCAACGACCTGCTCACCGCGTTCTCCGACGCCCCGGTGGTGATCGGGCCGACGGCTCCCATGCTCACCGCCGCCTACCTCAGCGCCGGGGAGGCGATCTCCGGGATGAACGCGGTGGCCGGCTGGGGTGGTGCTCCGCGCCCGGTCCCGGCCCGCGAGCTGCTTCCCGAACGCGCACTGCTGGGTGACATGTCGGCGGTGACCGCGCTCTACAACGAGATCACCCGGCCGTTGGCCGACGCCGGCCCCGCGCTCACCGAGACCCTCGATGCCTTCCTCGACAGCGGCGGTGCGATTGAGGCATGTGCCCGGAAACTGTTCGTTCATCCAAATACGGTTCGTTACCGCCTGAAGCGGATCGCCGACTTCACCGGGCGCGATCCCACCGTGCCCCGGGACGCCTACGTGCTGCGGGTCGCGACGACGGTCGGCCGGCTCGGATACCCGGCGTCCACGCCGGGCGCAGCGCAGACCAGAGGAAACGGCACAGTGACACCGCCCACGCCGCCGCTGGTGGGTTCCTGACCCATCTCACACCGTGCCGCCAGATCGCGGTGCGGTATCGGTGACGTCGCATCATCGGGCAGATTTGTAGGGTCTCCACAAAAACCTAAGACAAGGTTCATAATCCTTTACACCCTGCAAATCGGCGTTCACAGTGTTCTCTTAGAGACGTGATCGCGATGCTCGCGCCCGGACAGGGCTCCCAGACACCAGGCATGCTCGCCGAGTGGCTGGAATTGCCCGGCGCCGCGGAGCGAATCAGCGTCTGGTCGACCATCAGCGGCCTCGATCTTGCCCGTCTGGGCAGTACCGCCACCGCCGAGGAGATCACCGATACCGCAGTCACCCAACCGCTCGTGGTGGCGACCACACTGCTGGCTTTTGACGAATTCGCCAAGCGCGGCCTTCCGGCCAGGACGGTCGTCGCGGGCCATTCCGTCGGCGAGATCGCGGCCTACGCCATCGCCGGCGTCATCTCCTCCGACGACGCGGTCACGCTGGCCGCAGTCCGCGGCGCCGAGATGGCCAAGGCCTGCGCGGCCGAGCCCACCGGCATGGCCGCGGTGCTCGGCGGCGACGAGACCGAGGTGCTGGCCCGCCTCGAAGCACTCGAACTGATCCCGGCCAACCGCAACGCCGCAGGCCAGATCGTGGCAGCCGGCGCGCTGACCGCGCTGGAGAAACTCGCCGAGGATCCACCGGCCAAGGCGCGGGTGCGTCAGCTGGCCACCGCCGGCGCGTTCCACACCCACTACATGGCCTCCGCGCTGGACGGCTACGCCGCCGCAGCCGCCGGGGTCAACTCCGCCGACCCGACCACCACCCTGCTGTCCAATCTCGATGGCCAGCCGGTGACGTCGGGAGCGGACGCGATGGAGAAGCTCGTCGCACAGTTGACCCGGCCGGTGCGCTGGGATCTGTGTACCGAGACCATGCGCCTGCTCGGCGTAGCGGCAATCGTCGAGTTCCCGCCCGCGGGCGCGCTGACCGGCATTGCCAAACGTGAACTTCGGGGCGTTGCGACGCACGCTGTCAAGACACCCGCAGATCTGGACGGACTGACCAAACTTTAGGCCAGCCCCGTCCGGAAGAACCACCAAAATGGATCGTCAAGGCACACAACCGCCTTGGCGAATTAACACCGAAGTGAAGGGAACCACACAGTGGGCGCCAGCCAGGATGACATCATCGCAGGTCTCGCCGAGATCATCGAAGAGGTGACCGGTATCGAGCCGTCCGAGGTCACGCCGGAGAAGTCCTTCGTCGACGACCTCGATATCGACTCGCTCTCGATGGTGGAGATCGCGGTGCAGACCGAGGACAAGTACGGCGTGAAGATTCCGGACGAGGATCTGGCCGGCCTGCGCACCGTCGGTGACGTTGTCGGATACATCCAGAAGCTGGAAGAAGAGAACCCCGAGGCCGCCGCCGCTCTGCGCGAGAAGTTCGGCGACAAGTGACCAGGCCTTCCACTGCTAACGGCGGGTTCCCGAATGTCGTGGTGACCGCTGTCGAGGCGACCACGGCCCTCGGTGCTGACATCGACAGCACGTGGAAGGCCCTGT
>JBAXUD010000273.1:0-4897 GCA_037129875.1 Mycobacteriaceae bacterium | reverse complement strand
ACGCCGATGAGTTCCACCAAGTCCCCGCTGCGCCTCGCCGAGTCGATCGACGGCGACGGCAGACTCACCCGCAAGGGCGCCGAGAAGCTGATCGCCACCGTCGACGAGTTCGCCAAGATCGCCACCAGTTCGGGCTGCGCGGACGTGATGGCCTTCGCCACCTCGGCTGTCCGGGACGCCGGCAATTCCGACGAGGTCCTGGCCAAGGTGCGGGCCCAAACGGGCGTGGATCTTCAGGTGTTGTCCGGTGTCGACGAGTCGCGGCTGACCTTCCTTGCGGTGCGGCGCTGGTACGGCTGGAGCAAGGGACGCATCACCAACCTCGATATCGGCGGCGGTTCGCTGGAGTTGTCCAGCGGCGTGGATGAGGAACCCGACGTGGCGATGTCGCTGCCGTTGGGCGCCGGCCGGCTGACCCGCGAGTGGCTGTCCGACGATCCGCCCAGTCGCCGGCGCATCGCCATGCTCCGCGATTGGCTCGATACCGAACTGGCCGAGCCCGCCAAGGCCGTGCTCAAGGTCGGCCGGCCCGACCTGGCTGTGGGCACCTCAAAGACCTTTCGATCACTGGCCCGTCTGACCGGGGCGGCGCCATCGGCGGCGGGGCCGCGGGTCAAGCGTGTCCTTACGGCCAACGGCCTGCGCCAGCTCATAGCGTTCATCTCTAGAATGACCTCCGAGGACCGCGCCGAGTTGGAAGGGGTCAGCGCCGAACGGGCGCCGCAGATCGTGGCCGGCGCCCTGGTGGCGGAGGCGAGTATGCGAGCACTGTCGTTGGAATCGATTCAGATCTGCCCGTGGGCGCTGCGCGAGGGCATCATTCTGCGCCGGTTGGACAGCGAGGCTGACGGGACCGCCTTGGTGCAGACCCGATCGAGAGGCGAAACGCGATGAGCGACGACAACACCCGGCCGATCTCGGTCGCGGAGCTGCTGGCCCGGAACGGAACCATCGGATCTCCGCCGGTCGGCGGCCACCGTCGCCGCAAGCGCCGCAACGCCGTCTCCGTCGCCGAACTGACCGGGGAGATTCCGGTGGTCCGCACCGGAGAGATTCCCGCCGTCATCGAGGACGAACCGGCCGGCGACGAAGAGTCCTTTCCCGCCGCGGAGTACGCCGAATCTGAGTCGGCGGAAGCCGTCGTGGTCTACGCCTCGACGCCGGACACGGCGACCGTTGAAACCCCGGACTACACCGACTACAGCGACACCCCGGACTACACGCCCGAGTACACGTACACCACCGCCGCCGCCGATGTGTACCAAGTCGATGACGATGACGATGAGGAGATCCTCGAAGAAGCCGACGTTCTCGAAGAAGCCGACGTTCTCGAAGAAGCGGACGTTCCCGAAGAAGCCGGCGTTCTCGAAGAAGCCGAACCCGCAGACGAAGGTCAAGGGGTCGAAGTGGCCCAAGTCGACGAAATCCACGTCATCGAAGAGGCTGCCGAACTCGAAGAAGCCGCGGTGGTCGAGGACATCGAGGTCTCGGCGCCACAGCGAGCCATCGCACCGCCGCGGTCCAGCCCCCCTTGGGCGAGACGGCGCAGCGCGCCGCAGCGCAGCCATGACCCACGCCCCCGGCGCCGGTCCTCGGGCGCCGAACAGATGACCTACGACCCGGTCGACGAGGCGGTCGATCTTGCCGACCTCGTCGGCGAGCAGGTGCCGGACGCCGAAGAGTTGCGCTCCTACCTGCGCTCGTCGACCAGCACCCTGTTCTCCGGTGAGACGGTCGCCGACGATCTCGCCCGGCGCGGTCTGGTGTCCGAATCCGACGCGGTGTATCGCGACGAGGCTTACGACGACGAGGACTACGAGTCGTCCGACATCGCCGGCGCCCCGCGCCCCGGGGCACTGCGTGTGGTCGGCAATTCGGTCGTCGCGATCGTGCAGTCGCTGCTCGCCGTGGTGTTCGGTGCCGGCTTGTTCATCGCCTTCGATCAGCTGTGGCGGTGGAACAACATTGTCGCGCTTGCGCTTTCGACACTCGTCATCGTGGCATTAGTGGTGGGGGTTCATCTGGTCCGCAAGACCGAGGATTTCGTCAGCATCCTCATCGCGGTCGCAGTCGGCATTCTGGTGACGTTCGGGCCGCTGGCCCTACAGTCCACCTGATCTGCCCAATGCGCCCAGCGATCAAGGTCGGCCTCTCGACGGCATCGGTCTACCCACTGAAGACCGAAGCCGCCTTCGAGGCCGCCGCCGAACTCGGCTACGACGGTGTCGAGCTGATGGTGTGGGCCGAGCCCCTCAGCCAGGACATCGGCGCCATCTCGCAACTCTCCCGCCGTTACGGCATGCCGGTGCTGTCGTTGCACGCCCCGTGCCTGTTGATCTCTCAGCGGGTGTGGGGGCCGGACCCGGTGCTCAAACTCAACCGCAGCGTCCAGGCCGCGGAACGGCTCGGTGCACAGACCGTGGTGGTTCACCCCCCCTTCCGCTGGCAGCGCCGGTACGCCGATGGCTTCAGCGACCAGGTGGCCTGGCTTGAGCAGCGCAGCGACGTCATGGTGGCGGTGGAGAACATGTTCCCGTTCCGTGCCGACCGGTTCTTCGGGTCCGGCCAGTCGTCGATCGAGCGGATGCGCCGGCGCGGCGGGCGACCCGGCGCCGGAATCTCCGCCTTCGCCCCGTCGTACGACCCGCTGGACGGTAACCACGCGCACTACACCCTGGACCTTTCGCATACCGCGACGGCGGGCAGCGACGCGCTGGACATGGCGCGGCGAATGGGATCGGGACTGGTGCACCTTCACCTGTGCGACGGCAACGGCGCGTCCACCGACGAACACCTGATTCCCGGCCGTGGTACCCAGCCCACCCACGAGGTCTGTCAGATGCTGGCAGGCAGCGACTTCGCCGGCCATGTCGTACTTGAGGTCACCACTTCGGGAGCACGCACCAAAGCCGAACGCGACGGCCTGCTCACCGAATCGCTAGAGTTCGCCCGCACCCACCTCCTGCGCTAGAAGGGCCGGCGATGAACCCGGAATCGACCCCGCTGTTCTCCGACGTGATGGCACTGCGGGCGATCCCCGGTATGCCGGGTCACTATGAGGCAAACCTCAACGCGCACTGGACTATTGGGCCGAAGCCGCACGGCGGCGTGATGATCGCGATGTGCGCCAACGCCGCCCGCGAGGCCTACGCCGCCAACGGCGAAACCGGTGCGACGGGACATCCGATAGCCGTGTCGGCCAATTACCTGTCCGCTCCCGATCCCGGTCCGGTTCGCCTGATCACCGCGGTGCGGAAACGCGGCCGCCGGATCGGTCTGGTCGACGTCGAACTGGTGCAGGGCGAGCGCGCCACCGGCGGGCAGGAGCGCAGCGACCCGGGGATCAGACAATGCGTGCATGCCGTGGTCACCATGGGGCAGCCCGAGCACGACGCCCGGCCGCTCTTCTCGCTCAACCCGGTGACCGGGCTGATGAGTCCCGAACCGCCGGCGGACCTGCTGCCGATCGGTCCGGGCCACCCGGCCGCCGAGATCAACAACCTCGCCCGTGGTTGCGACATCCGCCCGCTGGTCGTCGAGTCGTTGACCGAGGGCGCACCCCCGGCGTTCCAGATCTGGGTGCGCCCCAGGGTGGGCGTGGTCGACGAGCTGTTCGCCCTGATGTGCGGTGACATCTCGCTGCCGGTGCCCTACGCGGTCGGCCGGCGCGGATGGGCCCCGACGGTGCAGTTGACCGCCTACCTGCGGGGCGTGCCGGCCGACGGATGGCTTCGGGTGGTGTGCACCACCACCGAGATCGGCGAGGACTGGTTCGACGAGGACCACACCGTCGTCGACAGCGCCGGGCGCATCGTGGTGCAAACCCGCCAGCTTGCCCTGGTACCCCCTGGGTAGGGTTTCCCCATGGCCAGGATCGCGATCATCGGCGGCGGCAGCATGGGCGAGGCGCTGCTCGCCGGAGTCCTTCGGGCGGGCCGTCGAGCCAGGGATGTGGTGGTCTCCGAGCGGGTTCCCGATCGCGCCGATTACCTATCCCGGACCTACTCGGTCCGGGTGCTGCCGGTCCGGGAGGCGCTGGAGGGCGCGGAGTTCGTGATCCTGGCGGTCAAACCCGGCGACGTCGAGTCCGTCGTCGCCGAGATCGCGGCGGCCGCGACCGCAGCCGAGCGCAGCAGCGTCGAGCAGGTTCTGGTCAGCGTGGCCGCGGGGAAGACGACGGCGTTCTTCGAGGCCCGGCTGCCCGCAGGTACGCCGGTGATCCGGGTGATGCCCAACACCCCGGCGCTGGTGGGCGCGGGCGTCAGCGCGCTGGCTGCCGGCCGGTTCGCCACCGGTGAGCAGCTCGCTCAGGCCGCGGAGTTGTTCACCAGCGTCGGGCTGGCGCTGACCGTTCCGGAGAGCCAGATCGACGCCGTGACGGCGGTATCCGGTTCCGGGCCGGCCTACTTCTTTTTGTTCGTGGAAGCCCTGGTCGATGCTGGGGTGGCAGCCGGCCTGAGCCGGGCGGTGGCCACCGATCTGGCGATGCAGACGATGGCGGGCTCGTCGGCAATGCTGCTCGACCGCCGCGCGGCCGCCGGCACCGGATCGGCCCGCCAACCGGACACCACGGCGGCAGAATTGCGCGCTTTGGTCACCTCCCCGGGTGGCACCACCGCGGCTGGCCTGCGAGAACTCGAACGCGGTGGGCTACGCGCCGCGGTCGCGGCGGCGGTGGAAGCCGCAAAAACCCGCTCTGAGCAGCTCGGAATTACATCAGAGTAGTTTGAGAAATCTCTGGCGGATTAACACACACCCGTCGCAGTAACCACATTGGCCACGCTATTCTCCTCGTGTATGCGCGAGTTGGTGCCAGCGGTGGGGAAGCCGCTGGAACTGCCCGTGCCTGACGGGAATGGGTTGCGATGACGTCTATGAACGGGCCCTCGGCGCGGGA
>JBAXUD010000272.1:0-4916 GCA_037129875.1 Mycobacteriaceae bacterium | reverse complement strand
GTCGGATTCATCGGTCTGGGCAATATGGGTTCGGCCATGGCGACTCGCCTGCTTGACGCCGGTTTCGACGTCACGGTCTACAACCGGTCGCCAGGCAAGGCCGACGCGGTCGCGGCGCGGGGTGCCACCGTCGCCGCCACGGTGGCGCAGGCCTGCGCCGGTGATGTGGTGTTCACCATGCTGGCCAACGACGAAGCCGTCGAGGCGGTGGTCACCGGTGACGCCGGTGTGCTGGCCACAATGCGCGAAGGGGCCACCCACGTGTCGGCCAGCACCATCAGCGCTGCGCTGTCCAAGCGACTGACGGCGGCGCATGCCGCAGCCGGTCAGCAGTTCATCACCTCGACCGTGTTGGGCCGTCCAGAGGCCGCTTCCGCAGGAAAGCTCTTCGTCCTTGCTGCAGGCCCCGCGGAGGCGGTCGAGCCGTTGATACCGGTACTGGATGCCCTGGGGCAGCGCACCTTTCGGGTTTCTGATGTCGCATCGGTGGGCAACGTGGTGAAGCTGAGCGCCAACTTCCTGCTCGCCAACGTCATCGAGTCTCTCAGCGAAGCCGTCGCACTGGTGTCCAAGGCCGGCGTGGACCGCGCCGACTACATCGACATCATCACCTCCACCCTGTTCAGCGCGCCCGCCTATCAGACCTACGGCGGCCTCATCGCCCGCGAGGAATTCGAGCCGGCCGGTTTCGCGGCGCGACTGGGGCTTAAGGACATCCGCTTTGTCTTGGCCGCCGCCGAGGAACTTGAGGTTCCGTTACCGATCGCCAGCCTCCTGCGTGACAGGTTTCTCACGCTGCTGGCGGCGGGCGGTGGGGATCTGGATTGGTCGGCGATTTCGACCCTGGCTCAACGTGACGCCGGGCTCTGAGGTTCGACGCCAGCAGTCGCTACCAGCGACGGCGTGACGCGTTGCCCACGAAGTGCTGTTGGCCGACGCAACTCCGGATGTACCAACGACATTCCCGCAGGCCGGATCAACCCGACGGGCGCCTGCGGCGGCGACAGCCGCCAGGGCTTTTGCAACGAAGATTGACAGGCTTCAGCGAAACACCGGAATTCCGTCCAACTAGCCCTGGGTTTCCTGTCAATCCTCCCTGCATCTCGACACCTAGCCTAGGTGGTTCTCGAATTTGACTGCACTTTCTCAGGAATGACTGCTGCAATTCCGTTGCACTTGTGCAGTGGAGTCGAGAATTAATTCAGGTCGTGTTGCTGTCGCGGGGTTGTTGTTGCCCACTTGCGCAATGAATGCTGACGATGACGGGGTCCCGGCCACCAACCACTGTGCTAACGGTCCCACTACGACCGGGTCAGGTATTAGTTAGTTGGCGGGCCGAAAGACAGTTTTCCCATACGCCAGTGCATACCATCCGTAGATGTCGACCCGCCATTTCACCGGCGAACGCCGCTGGTGTCCCAGACCAGCGGTTACCGGGGCCAGACGCAGTACCTACGCGTGTACGTCGCCGCACTGCGCCGCAAGCTCGTGCCGGAGCCTTCGGAACCGCGCTATTTCATCACGGCCAGCGGCTCGGCTACCGCTTCCAGAACGACTCATGAGGCGAACGCGTCGCACGTGACGTCCGCCGATGATCATGACTGGCCACCCGGACTAGTCACTTCGTGCCGTCTGGCTCTGCGGGGTCCACCTCGCCGGGAGATCGGCCGATGAAGTGCGCAGACGGGGGCCTTTCACGCCCAAGGACGCCATGAACTACCCGCACTCGCCCGACACCGCCGTTCGCGAGCACCCGCGCACCATCGGGTGGATCGGAACGACGGCCCTGGCGTTCGGGGGCAGCAACCAGAGCCTGTTCCTACTTGGCACGCTGCTCATCTCGCAGGGCACCGCCGCCGTCCCGCTGCTGGCGATCGGGCTCGTCCTGTCGTGGATGGCCACCCCCGGCTGGACCGAGCTGGTCATGATGTGGCCCAACCGCGTCGGCGGCATCGCGGCCACCTGCTCGGAGGCCTTCCGCCCGTACAGCCCGGTCCTCGCCAACCTCACCGGCACCTGCTACTGGTGGGGCTGGGTCCCGACGTGCGGGCTCACCGCCATCCTGTCGGCCTCCGCCATCCACCAGTGGTACCTGCCGTCGGTGCCGGTCAAGGTGCTCGCCAGCCTGATCATCCTGGCGTTCACGCTGGTGAACCTCTGCGGCGTCAAGTGGGTCACCCGCTTAGCCGTCGCCATCGCGAGTGCGTCCGGCCTGCTAGCTCTGCTCTCCGGTCTCATCCCGGTCTTCACCGGCGCCGTCGACTGGCGTACGGCGGCCAGCTTCCACCTGACCCTTCCGTTCTCGGGCACGTTCGGCGTCATCACCAGCGCCATGGCGGGTCTCTACCTGATCGGCTTCGCGGCGCCGGCGTTTGAAGCCGCGACCTGCCACGTCGGTGAGACCCGCAACTATGAGAAGGAGGTCCCGCGGGCGATCTTCGCCTCAGCGGGCATCGCCTCGCTGTACTTCATCGTCCTGCCGGTGGTCTGGCTGGGCGTGCTGGGTCCGGACGCCCTGACCGGCGAGCTCGCGACGACCCTCGGGCCGACGTTCGCGCCGCTGCTCGGTGTCGCTGCCAAGGCGGCGGCGCTGTGGTTCATGGTCTTCAACATGTTCCACGGGACGCTGCAGCCGTTGGCGGGCGCGTCCCGTACGTTGTCCCAGCTGTCCGAGGACGGGCTCCTCCCCCGGTCGCTGGCCAAGCGCAACCGGTACGACTGCCCCTGGGTCGCGACCGTCCTGACTGCGGCCGCCTCGACCGCGCTGCTCGTCTCGGGCGATCCGCCGGCTGTCATCGCCGCCGCCAACCTGACCTACCTCATCTCCGTGTGCATGCCCTCCATCGCGGTTCTGCTCCTGCGTCGGCACGCTCCGGAGATGGAGCGCCCGTGGCGCGCGCCGAAGTACACCGTCGGCCTCGGTGTTTTCGCCGCGGGCATCTGGGGCGTTGCGACTGTGCTGGGCTTCCAGCAGTTCGGACTGAAGTACGTTCTGCTCGGGCTGGCCCTTGCCTACTCCGGCTCGGTGGCGTACTCATGGCGCACCTGGCAGGACCGTCGGATCAGCGGCGAGCCGCGCGTCCCCCGCTCGCTGGGCCTGAAACTCACTGGCTCGATGGTCCTGGTGATGGCCCTGGACGGCGCGGGTTACCTGCTCGCCGTCAGCTACGTCGACAAGGGTCGCGCCGAGCTCGTCGCGGTGCTGCAGGACATCTTCGTGGTCGTGGCGCTGCTAACCATCACTGTCGGCCTCGTCCTCCCCGGGATGATCTCGCACGCCGTGGTCCAGGTGAACCACGCCGCGAAGCGCCTGCAAAAGGGAACCCTGGCGGAGCTGACCCGAGCGATGGAAGCGCTGGGGTCCGGCAACCTCGCCGCCGCGCGGGTCGAGGCCGACGTCGTCAACGTCGACGTACGGACCAAAGACGAGGTCGCGGCGATGGCGGACAGCTTCAACGCCATGCAGCGTGAGGTCGTCGCCGCGGCTGTGTCACTCGACGGCGCGCGCGATCAGCTGCAGGCCAGCCGGGAGCGGCTGGAGTACCTCGCCAACCACGACGCCCTGACCGGCCTCGCCAACCGACGCCGCTTCGACGAGCTGCTGACCGAGCGTGTCGCGTCCGCTGCTGCGTCGGGCACGTCGAGCTGCGTGGCGATGTTCGACCTCGACAACTTCAAGATGATCAACGACAGCCGCGGTCACACGGTTGGCGACGACGTACTGCGGCTGGTGGCCGCCACCCTGCGGGCCGAGCTCGGCCCTGACGCCGTCGTCGCGCGGCTGGGCGGAGACGAGTTCGCCTTCCTTCTGCCGAACACAGACGTCGACGAGGGCATCGCCCTGACCGGGCGACTCCTCGGTGTGCTCCAGGACCACAGCGCTGCCACCGAGCAGGGCCGGCGCGTCAAGGTCAGCGCCAGCGCGGGTCTGGCCGCCATCGAGGCCAGCGGCCCGGCCACCGCCGGTCAGCTGATGATGGACGTCGACGTCGCGATGTACGAGGCGAAGGCCGCGGGCGGCAACCGCGTGGCGCTCGCGTCGTCGGACGGCTCGGGGCGGCAGAGCATCACCACCCGCCAGGAGTGGCTGGACACGTTGCGGGAGGCGCTCGACGGGAACGGCTTCCAGCTCTACGCCCAGCCGATCCTGAGCCTGGTCGACGGCACCGTCAACAGCAGCGAGATACTGCTGCGCCTCATCGGTCCGGATGGCACCGTCATCGCGCCGGGTGAGTACCTCCCACTGGCTGAGCGGTACGGGCTGATCCGGGAGATCGACCAGTGGGTCGTACGACGGTCCTTCGCCGTACTCCGTGAGCAGCTGGCGGCGAACCCCGACGCGCGAGTCGAGGTGAACCTGTCCGGTCTGTCGATCGGTGACAGTGACCTCGAGGCTCTGGTTCGCGAAGAGATGGCGGTCGGCGACGTACCGCCGGGCGCCATGGTCTTCGAGATCACCGAGACCGCCGCGATCGTCGACCTCGCCGGTGCGGACGCGTTCGCCCGTCGCATCGCCGACCTCGGTTGTCATTGGGCGCTGGACGACTTCGGTGTCGGTTTCAGCTCGTTCCTGTACCTGATGAACCTGCCGTTCAGCTACGTCAAGATTGACGGCTCGTTCGTCCGCGACCTCATGTCCAGTGAGCGCGACCGCCTCGTCGTACGCGCGATCGTCGAGGTCGCGCACAGCATGGGGCAGATGACGATCGCGGAGTTCGTCGAGGATGCAGAGACGATGAGCATCCTGCGCGAGCTGGGTGTCGACTTCGCGCAGGGCTACTACATCGGCCGGCCCCAGCCGGCGTCGCAACCGGCAAAGGCCGCCGCGCCGGAGCTTGACGCCGCAACGCCGAGCTCGATCTCCGAGGCCTCGTTGGGGCACTGTCACGTTGATTGAAAGATGTGATGGCGCAGGC
>JBAXUD010000271.1:0-4929 GCA_037129875.1 Mycobacteriaceae bacterium | reverse complement strand
TGACCGGCCGGAAGAACCTGCACATCTGGGCCGGCGAATGCCACGTCCACGCCGGAATCAACGGCGACGAACTGGCCGCCCAGGCCACCAGCCACCCCGACGCGGAGTTGTACGTGCACCCCGAATGTGGCTGCGCCACATCGGCGTTGTATCTGGCCGGCGAGGGCGCCTTCCCGGCCGACCGGGTCAAGATCCTGTCCACCGGCGGCATGCTCGATGCCGCCCGCACCTCGCACGCCAAGCAGGTGCTGGTCGCCACCGAGGTCGGGATGCTGCACCAGTTGCGCAAGGCCGCACCGGGTATCGACTTTCAGGCCGTCAACGACCGGGCCTCCTGCCGGTATATGAAGATGATCACCCCCGCCGCGCTGCTGCGCTGCCTGGTCGAGGGCGCCGACGAAGTCGATGTCGACCCCGACACCGCTGCGCGCGCCCGGGCCAGCGTTACGCGAATGATCGAGATCGGCCAGCCTGGCGGTGGGGAATGAGCCGCTGCAGTGCCGGTTCTGCAGGCATGAACTGGCAGCAACGCGCTGACGTCGTCGTCATCGGGACCGGCGTGGCCGGATTGGCTGCTGGTCTGGCTGCGCACCGAAAGGGCTCTCGCACAGTCATTTTGAGCAAGGCCGATGACACCGCCACGTTCTATGCCCAGGGCGGTATCGCGGTGGTGCTGCCGTTCACCGACGACACGGTGGACTCCCATGTCGCCGACACACTGGCGGCCGGCGCCGGGTTGTGTGACCCCGATGCGGTGCGGTCGATCGTCGCCGACGGATATCGGGCGGTGGCCGATCTGATCGCCGACGGTGCCCGCTTCGACGAGAGCACCCCTGGCCAGTGGGCGCTGACCCGCGAGGGCGGTCACTCCCGGCGGCGGATCATGCACGCCGGCGGGGATGCCACCGGTGCGGAGGTGCAACGCGCACTCGACCACGCCGCGGCCACCCTGGACATCCGCCGCAACCACGTCGCGCTGCAGGTGCTGCGCGACGGCGCGACGGTCACCGGGGTGCTGGTGCGCAATACCGACGGCCTCGGCGTGATCCACGCGCCGTCGGTGATCGTGGCCACCGGCGGCCTGGGACATCTCTACAGCGCCACCACCAACCCGGAGGGCTCCACCGGCGATGGTGTCGCTCTGGCGTTGTGGGCCGGTGTCGGAGTGGCCGATATCGAGTTCATCCAGTTCCACCCCACCATGCTCTTCGACCGGCTCGGCACCGGCAGGCGCCCGCTGATCACCGAGGCGCTGCGCGGGGAGGGCGCGGTGCTGCGTGATGCCCGCGGTGATTCGGTGACCGCCGGCGTGCACCCGATGGGCGACCTTGCCCCGCGCGACGTGGTGGCCGCGGCCATCGATGCCCGACTGCGGGAGACCGGCGATGAATGCGTCTATCTCGACGCCCGGTCCATCGAGCGGTTCGAGCAGCGCTTCCCGACGGTGACAGCGGCCTGCAACGCCGCCGGTATCGACCCGACCCGGCAGCCGATTCCCGTGGTGCCCGGCGCCCACTACAGCTGCGGCGGAGTCAGCACCGACGTGTACGGACGTACCGAACTGCCCGGTCTGCTCGCCGCCGGAGAGGTGGCCCGCACCGGGATGCACGGCGCCAACCGGCTGGCATCCAACAGCCTGCTCGAAGGCCTGGTGGTCGGCGGTCGGGCGGGACGCGCCGCCGCTGAGCACGCCCGCACGGCTGGGGTGAGTATGGCCAGACTCGATGAGCGACAGCATGATTCACTCGATCGCAGGGATCTGCAGCAGGCCATGACCCGGTGGGCGTCGGTGGTCCGCGACGGTGAAGGCCTGCGTGACCTGACCGCCGCACTCCAGGATGCGCCGGCCCGGGCGATCCGCACCCGGGCCGACTTCGAGGATGTCGCGCTGACCGCCACCGCGCGCGTCGTCGCGGCTGCGGCGCTGGACCGCATCGAGAGTCGCGGATGCCATCACCGCAGCGACTATCCGGAGACGGATCCGGCCCAGGCCGTCAGCCGCACGGTCTATGACCAGCCGGCCGTCGCCGCGCCGCTGCGATGACGCTGACCGCCGACGAGAGGTCCGAGGCGCTGCTCACCATCCGCCGAGGCCTCGATGAGGATCTGCGCTACGGCCCGGACGTGACCACTCATGCCACCGTGCCCGCCGACGCCGTGACCGAGGCCGCCCTGGTGGCCCGAGAATCGGGGGTGGCCGCGGGCGTCGACGTGGCCCTGATGGTGCTCGACGAGGTTCTCGGTCCCGACGGCTATCGGGTGCTGGACCGCGTCCAGGACGGCACCCGTCTGGAACCCGGGCAGGCGCTGCTTCGACTGGAGGCCGACACCCGCGGGCTGCTCACCGCCGAGCGCACCATGCTCAACCTGGTGTGCCACCTCTCCGGTATCGCCACGGCGACCGCCGAATGGGTGGCCGCGGTCGAGGGCACCAAGGCCAGGATCCGCGACACCCGCAAGACCCTGCCCGGACTGCGCGCGCTGCAGAAGTACGCGGTGCGCGTCGGCGGCGGGGTGAACCATCGGATGGGCCTTGGTGACGCGGCGCTGATCAAGGACAACCATGTCGCCGCCGCCGGATCGGTGGTCGCGGCCCTGCGCGCGGTGCGCGCCGCCGCGCCGGATCTGCCATGCGAGGTCGAGGTGGACACCCTCGAGCAACTCGATGATGTGCTCGGCGAAGACGTGCAGTTGATCCTGCTGGACAACTTCCCGGTGTGGCAGACCCAGATGGCGGTGCAGCGCAGGGATTCCCGCGCGCCGGAGGTGCTACTGGAATCGTCGGGCGGACTGTCACTGGACACCGCTGCCCAGTACGCCGGCACCGGGGTCGACTACCTGGCCGTCGGGGCGCTCACCCACTCGGTGCGGGTGCTCGACATCGGGCTGGATATGTGACCGCTACTGGTTGCTGAGAGTCCCGGGTGGCCAATCCACGCCGATCTCGTCACAGATCGGCGGAATGATGATCAGCGCGCCGCGCGGGGTGCAGAACGGCGTACCGGGTGGGGGCCCCGGCGGCGGCGGGATCGGCGTCGGGAACATGTTGGGGCCTTCCCAGTAGTGCGCCACCGAGTGTGTGAACACGTCCCAGTCGTAGTAGTAGGTGTGGCAGACGGTCATGTCCCAATTGAGTTCGCCGTCCGGTCGTGGCGGATCGTTGGGCAAGGGCTGTCCGGGACACCACTGGAACGGACCGTAGGTGTAGGCATGCGCAGTGCCCGGCCCGATACCGATCGAGGCCAGGCCCAAACCCGCCACCATCATGGCTGTGGTAGCCACCCGCGCGGCTCGCTGATTCATTTTTGGAAGGGTAGCCGCTCTCGGCCGGGCCGGCTCGCTATCTCGCAGGGGTAGTCAACCCACCCGCGGCGTGCCGCCAGGCGTCGGTGCGCTCACCCACTCGGTGGGGGTGCTCGACATCGGCCTGGACCTTTAACTCACAGGTGCCGGTCGACGTCCATCCGCTGGTGCAGGACGCGTTTGACGTCGATGATTCCGTCGGCATTGACCCGGTAGTACAGCCTGTGGGATCCGGCGGCGACCGCGCGATAGCCGGGACGGATCTCATCACAGGGCCGGCCGATCAGTGGGTTCACAGCGGAGCGTTCGGCGGTTCGCTGAATGTCGCGCAGATACCCCTCAGCTTGCTCAAGGCCCCAGTGCTCGAATGTGTAATCCCAGATCTGATCGAGATCCGCTTGTGCCGCAGGGGAAAACAGGTACCGGTTCACCGATCGCTGGACGCCTCATTCCGCTTGCGGTCGAGAAACGCATCGAAGTCGAACGGTGTCGAGACGCCGCTGGATTCGCCGGCGTCGAGAGCGTCGCGCAGTGCGCGCAACTGCGTCTCGCGATCCTCAAGCAGTCGCAATGCCGAACGGACCACCTCACTGGCCGAGCGGTACCTGCCGGCGGCGACCTCGCGTTCGATAAATGACGAGTAATGCTCGTCGAGGCTGAACGACGTGTTCTTGCCCATTCGTGCAATGTACCAAAGATTGGTAGGCAACCCCGGTGGGTGACGAGCTGTGCAGGCGAAGTGAATTGAAACGCCCGCGCCTAGGCGATATCCGCCACGAACACCCCAACCCCGCGGCGTGCCGCCAGCCGGGCCATCAGGGGCAGCGACGGATCGTTGCTGCCGGCCTCGACGATGCGCGGATTGATCAGGTGGACGTCGCGTCCACCGAGGCGGATGTCGGCCTCGCCGGCGGCCAGAATGTTCTTGACCCAGTTGGTCTTTCCGTGCGCCAGCATGATCGCCACGGTGTGGCCCTTGCGGTAGGCCGACACCGCGGTTTCGAAATCACGGCCCGACGTCCGGCCCCGGTGCTTGATCACGGTGACGCCCGGTACGAACCGGGCGATCGGCACGGCGACCGGATTGATGTATTTGATCTGGAAGTTCTCGAACCACGGCGGAAACTTCATCGGCACGCCGGGGGCGTTGTTGGGGTGATCCTGGGACTTCATGGACCCCATTGTTCTCCAGGCGGCGCCCGGAGAGGAAGCGCAGGCAGCCCGCTGAGGGTCAGTTCTGATACCAGCTCGGCGGTCCGTAATAGCCGGGAGGCAGCGGACCCCCCTCCGCCTGGCCGGGAAAGCAGACCACGGGCCATTGCTGCCATCCGCATGGCGGAAAAGGCGGCGGCGGTTCTGGAGGAGGCGGGTACGCCTGTCCTTCCGGCGGTGGTGGCGGCGCCGGGCACGGGGTATACGGCACCGTCACGACGCCCCAATATCCGAGTCATACTGGCCAGTCGCCGCACAAGGTTGATCCCCATCGGCAGGCTCATGAACCCATCGTTCCCGAAGCGGGCCCGGCGAGGAAGTGCATGCGAATCATTGTGGTCCACGAGGGCGTGCGCTAGAGCAGCACCTGTCCGCCGTCGACCATCAGGTCGTGGCCGGTGACGTAGGACGCCT
>JBAXUD010000270.1:0-4946 GCA_037129875.1 Mycobacteriaceae bacterium | reverse complement strand
CGCCGAAAGGGTCGATCGACGAACTTGTCGAGGAGCTACGCGCCCTGACACCGACAGGCGGCTTCCAGGACGACTGCTCACTGATCGGGCTGAGATTCAACTGACATCGATTCCGGCGGCCATCGGTGGCCTGGTTATCCGCAACGGCGCAGGCGCAGGGGTAAAACCAGCCTCGAACTGCTCTTTCCTGGTGCCCTCGGTGAGATTCGAACTCACACTGCACGGGTTTTGAATCCGTTTCCTCTGCCAGTTGGGATACGAGGGCGGCTCGCAATCGCGGAGTCCCACGATAGTTGATGACGTTGCCGTCGACCTCACCCGTCCACGCCCCCGCTTCGCCTGAGCCCGAGCGTCACGCCACAATGGCCCAATGACTGATCAATCCACGGCGGATAGTGCCAGCTCGTCCGCCACCGCTGGGCGACGGGTGCTCATCGCCGAAGATGAGGCTCTGATCAGGCTTGACCTGGCTGAGATGTTGCGCGAAGAGGGCTATCAGGTGGTCGGGGAGGCCGGCGACGGCCAGGAGGCCGTGGAGCTCGCCGAGAGCCTGCTCCCGGACCTGGTCATCATGGACGTCAAGATGCCCCGGCGTGACGGGATCGACGCCGCTGCGGAAATCGCGGCCAAGCGCATCGCGCCAGTGGTCCTGCTGACCGCGTTCAGCCAGCGCGATCTGGTGGAGAAGGCCCGCGACGCGGGCGCGATGGCCTACCTGGTCAAGCCGTTCTCGATCACCGACCTGGTGCCCGCGATCGAGGTCGCCGTCAGCCGGTTTCAGGAGATCGCCCAGCTGGAACGCGAAGTGGCCACCCTCGGTGACCGGCTGGAGGCCCGCAAGCTCATCGAGCGCGCCAAGGGGCTGCTGCAGACGAAGCACGCCATGACCGAACCCGAGGCCTTCACCTGGATGCAGCGCGCCGCCATGGATCAGCGCACGACCATGAAACGCGTCGCCGAAGTGGTTCTGGAGACCCTCCAGGTTCCCGGGGAACCGCCGTCGTCGCTGTAAGACCGAGGTTTCGCGGCACCTCCATGCGCACTTTGGCGCTGAGTTGGCTATGTTCTACCGGAAGCGTCGACGTTCAGGCCGGGGGAACGGCCTGCGTGATTGATGCCTGACACTGACCATTGACCCGGAGGTAAAACGTGCGCGCTCGGGCGACACGCAATGCAATCGCAGTGAGTTCTGCGGCCTTGATGATGCTGGGCATCGCCGGTTGCAACAAGCAACCCGCGCCCAGCAGCGAGCCTGCCTCCGGCAGTTCGTCGGCGCAGTCGGCGACGCCGGAACAGGTCGATTTGAAGATCGTCGAGCAGGTCCAGATCGACCAGGACGGCAAGGAGGTCAAGCCGGAGGTCGGTGTGGCCGCAGCCGATCCCGCCGGCGACGGCAAGGCCACCTGTGAGCCGGTGAAGATCGCCATGGCCGGTGCGCTCAACGGACCTGACGCGGCGCTGGGCATCAACATCAAGAACGGCGTCCAGCTGGCCCTCGACAAGCACAACGCCGCCAACCCCGGCTGCCAGATCGAGTTGCGCACCTTCGACACCGAAGGTGACCCGCAGAAGGCCACCGCCATCGCACCTCAGATCGTCGACGACGCTTCGATCGTCGGCCTGGTCGGCCCGGCGTTCTCCGGTGAGACCAAGGCCACCGGAGGTGTGTTCGATCAGGCCGGCCTGGTCTCGGCCACCGCATCGGCCACCAATGTGACGCTCTCCGAGCAGGGTTGGAAGACGTTCCTGCGCGGCCTGGCCAATGACGGCGTCCAGGGCCCGTCGGTCGCCAATTACATGAAGAACACCCTGGGTGACAAGAAGATCTGTGTCGTCGACGACAGCACCGATTACGGCACCGGCCTGGCCAAGGCTGTGCGAGACACCCTCGGTCCGGTCGCCGACGCGGCCTGCAACATCTCGGTGAAGAAGGGCGACAAGGACTTCTCCGCCGCGGTGACGCAGGTCAAGGGCCAGTCGCCGGACTCGGTGTTCTACAGCGGCTACTACGCGGAGGCGGCCCCGTTCGTCCAGCAGCTGCGCGATGCCGGCTTCACCGGCAAGTTCGCCAGCGCCGACGGCACCAAGGATCCGGAGTTCGTCAAGCAGGCCGGCTCGGCGTCCAAGGACGCGGTGTTGTCCTGCCCGTGCGGCCCGGCCACCGGCCCCTTCGTCGATGAGTACACCAAGAAGTTCGGGCAGGGTCCCGGCACCTACAGCACCGAGGGCTACGACCTTGGCACCATCTTGGCCAAGGGCATCGACTCCGGCGCGGTCACCCGCGAGGCGCTGCTGGACTTCGCCAGGAAGTACGAGGGCCAGGGCGTGGCTCGTAAATATCAGTGGACCGACAACGGCGAGCTCACCACCACCCTGATCTGGATCTACAAGGTCCAGTAATCGCTTCGTGAGGCGCGTCCGGGACCCTGGTCAACCGCGGGTCCCGGACGCGCACTCATCGGAGTAGGAAACGCAAGGAGCCCGTTCCGTCGATGATCCACGAGTGCGTCGGTCAGTACGCCTGCCTCGCGGGTGACATCGGGTTCAACATCGCGAATCTGCAACGCGGCTTCTGGCAGCTGACCATCGACGGGTTGGCCTGGGGCGCCATCTACGCCCTGGTCGCCGTGGGGTACACCCTGGTGTTCGGGGTGCTGCGGCTGATCAACTTCGCGCACTCGGAGATCTTCATGCTCGGCATGTTCGGTGCATATTTCTGCCTGGATCTGATCCTGGGCTTCGCCCCGAGCGGCAATGCCTACAACCGCGGGGTCGGCCTCACAGTGCTCTACCTCGGGATCGCCATGCTGTTCGCGATGGCGGTATCCGGTTTGGCGGCAATCGGATTGGAGGCGGTCGCCTACCGGCCGCTGCGGCGGCGCAACGCGCGCTCGCTGACGTTCCTGATCACTGCGATCGGCATGTCGTTCGTCATCCAGGAGTTCGTCCACTTCGTCCTGCCGAAAATCCTCAAAGGCTTCGGTGGAAGCAACGCTCAGCAGCCGATCATCCTGGTACAGCCCAAGACCCAGTTCCACGTCTTCGGGGCATCGGTGTCCAACGTGACGCTTGTGATCGTCGTCGCGGCCTTGGTGCTCGCCAGGCTCACCTACCTCTTCGTCCACCGCACGAAATTCGGCCGAGCCATCCGGGCGGTCGCCCAGGACCCCACCACCGCGACCCTGATGGGGGTTTCGCGGGAGCGGGTCATCATGACGACCTTCCTCATCGGTGGCCTGCTCGCCGGCGCGGCAGCATTGCTGTACACATTGCGGGTGCCCCAGGGCATCATCTACTCCGGCGGTTTCCTGCTCGGCATCAAGGCGTTCTCGGCCGCCGTCCTCGGCGGTATCGGCAACCTCCGCGGGGCACTGCTCGGCGGCCTCATCCTGGGCGTGATGGAGAACTACGGGCAGGCGGTCTTCGGAACGCAGTGGCGTGACGTCGTCGCCTTCGTCCTGCTGGTACTGGTGCTGCTGGTCCGGCCGACCGGCATCCTCGGTGAGAGCCTCGGGAAGGGGCGGGCGTGACGCACCGCACCCAAATTGGTCGCTGGGGGAGCAACCTGATGGCCCCCGGCGACGGACTGCGCCGGTGGTGGTCGGGGCTGAGCCGGATCCAGAAGTGGGGTTTCGGAGTTCTCGGCTTCGGTGCGCTGGCATTGCTGCCACTGAACCCGCCGCCGTTCCTCAACACCACCGGCATCAGCTTCGGCGGCACCCTGGCCCAGTTCGCGATGGTGGCGATCATCGCCATCGGACTCAACGTCGTCGTCGGCCAAGCAGGTCTGCTCGACTTGGGCTATGTCGGCTTCTATGCGGTGGGCGCCTACACCGTCGCGCTGTTGACCAGCCCGGACAGCCCCTGGAACCGGGTCGGCGCCGACGGATGGTTCACCGAGAAGTGGGCCTGGCTGGCCTGTGTGCCGATCGCCATGGCCGCCACCGCTCTGGCCGGACTGATCCTGGGCATCCCGACCCTGCGACTGCGCGGTGACTACCTGGCGATCGTGACCCTCGGCTTCGGCGAGATCATCCGATTGGTCGCCGACAACCTGGGCGGCATCACCAACGGACCTCGCGGTCTGAACGAGGTCGCCTTCCCCCGCGTGGGGGAAAGCGAAGATTTGCCCAACGGGGTTTTCTCAAGCGGCAATTCGTCCGGGCAGGCCAACTACGGCACCTGGTGGTTCTGGCTGGGCCTGGCGCTCATCGTCGTGCTGCTGATCCTGGTGGGGAACCTGGAACGCAGCCGGGTGGGCCGGGCCTGGGTGGCCATCCGGGAGGACGAGGACGCCGCAGAGGTCATGGGCGTCAACACCTTCCGCTTCAAACTGTGGGCCTTCGTCATCGGCGCGGCCATCGGCGGACTGTCCGGTGCGCTCTACGCCGGTCAGGTGCAGTACGTCGCGCCGCCGACGTTCAACATCATCAACTCGATGCTGTTCCTGTCCGCCGTCGTCCTCGGCGGGCAGGGCAACAAGCTCGGCGTGATCTTCGGCGCCTTCGTCATCGTCTACCTCCCCAACCGGTTGCTCGGGGTTGAGGCCTTCGGCATCAACCTCGGCGACCTGAAATACCTGTTCTTCGGTCTGGCCCTGGTGGTGATGATGATCTTCCGTCCACAGGGGCTGTTCCCGGTGCGTCAGCAGTTGCTGGCCTACGGAAAATCCGCCCGCGCGCTGCTGTCGCGGGCGGACCGGGAGAAGGCCGCGTCATGATCGAGCCGGTGATCGACGAGGACCTGGCCTCTCTGACAAGGGAGGTGAACGTCGGCGAAGGTGAAACCCTGCTGCAGGCAACCGATCTCACCGTCCGATTCGGCGGTCTCACGGCGCTGGACTCGGTGAACTTCTCCATCCGGCGCGGCGAGATCCTCGGTCTGATCGGACCCAACGGCGCCGGCAAGACCACCTGCTTCAACGCCATCACCGGGGTGTACCGGCC
>JBAXUD010000027.1:0-15198 GCA_037129875.1 Mycobacteriaceae bacterium | reverse complement strand
GACGCTGGGCAACTGGTTCCGCGCGGCCGGCTACGACACCCACTACGACGGAAAATGGCACATCTCGCACGCCGACCTGGAAGACCTCGAGACCGGGAAGCCGCTGGCGACCAACGACGACGAAGGCCATGTCGATCCAACCGCGGTGCGGCGATATCTCGACGCCGATCCCCTTGCGCCCTATGGGTTTTCCGGCTGGGTGGGCCCTGAGCCACACGGCGCGGGGCTGGCCAACAGCGGCCTGCGCCGCGATCCGTTGATCGCCGAGCGGGTGGTGGCATGGCTGGAAGACCGCTACGCCCGGCGCCGGGCCGGTGACCCGCAGGCCCTGCGGCCGTTCCTGTTGGTGGCCAGCTTCGTCAATCCGCACGACATCGTCTTGTTCCCCACCTGGGTGCTGCGCAGCCCGGTGAAACCCTCGCCGCTTGACCCGCCGCATGTTCCGCCCGCACCCACCTCCGAGGAGGATCTGCGCACCAAACCCGCCGCGCAGATCGCCTTCCGCGAGGCCTACTACTCCGGATACGGACCGGGTGCGGCGGTCCAGCAGATCTATGACCGCTTTGCCCAGCGCTACCGCGACCTCTACTACCGGCTGCACGCCGAGGTCGACACCCCGATCGACAGAGTCCGCCGCGCCGTCACCGACGGTTCGCAGGATGCGGTGCTGGTGCGCACCTCCGACCACGGCGATCTGCTTGGCGCGCACGGCGGCCTGCACCAGAAGTGGTTCAACCTCTACGACGAGGCCACCCGGGTGCCGTTCACCATCGCCCGCGTCGGCCGGCGGACCACCGAGCCGCGGGTGATCGACGCACCGACATCGCATGTCGATCTGGTGCCGACGCTGCTGGGCGCGGCCGGAGTCGATGTCGCAGCTGTCGCCGAGGCGTTGCGCACGTCGTTCTCCGAGGTGCATCCGCTGCCCGGACGCGACCTGATGCCGGTGGTCGACGGTGCGCCCGCCGACGATCACCGGGCGGTGTACCTGATGACCCGGGACAACATGCTTGAAGGCGACTCGGGCGCCTCCGGGCTGGGCCGCCAGCTCAAGCAGACGTCGAATCCTCCTGCGCCGCTTCGGATCCGGATTCCGGCGCACACCGCCGCGAACTTCGAAGGACTGGTGGTCCGGGTCGACGACTCGGCGGCCCCGGGTGGGGCGGGGCATCGGTGGAAGCTGGTCCGCAGCTTCGACGACCCCTCCACCTGGACCGAGCCCGGAGTACGGCAGTTCGCGGCCAACGGCCTCGGCGGTGACGTGTACCGCACCAGCCCACTCGATGACCAGTGGGAACTCTACGACCTCAGCGTCGACCCCGACGAGGCCGTCAATCGCTGGGACGACCCGGCCCTGCACGAATTGCGCGGTTACCTGCGCATGCGGCTCAAACAGAGCCGGGCCGAATCGGTTCCCGAACGCAACAACCCGTGGCCGTACGCGTCGCGTCGGTCCGATGCCTGAGGGCGGAGGAGAAGCGATGGCGGAAGACGACGGTGCGCAGGAATCGGAATTGCACCGCCTCTCCGAGAGGGTGCTGGCCGCGGTCGACAAGCGACTCAGCGGCGGGCCGGGCTCCGATGATCTGGACGCGGCGCTGGCCGCCTTCCGCCACCGGGCCGTCGAGTTCGTCCGCCGCTATCACCGGCTCGAGGTCGACATCGAAGTCACCGCACTTCGCAAGCCGGTGCTGTTCGTCGCCAACCACGGCTTCGGCGGCATCTTCGACCTGAATGTGCTGGCGGCAAACGCGGCTCTGGAGGACCTCAAACTCGATCGGCCGGTCACCTTCCTGACCCATCAACTCGCCTGGACACTCGGCGTCGGACCGTTCATCGAACATCTCGGAGCCCGGCCGGCGAGCGAGGAGAGCGCCACCGAGGCGTTCTCAGCGGGCAATCACGTCATGGTGTTCCCCGGTGGGGACCTCGACGCCGGGAAGTCCTTTGCGCACCGCAATGAGATCGTCTTCGGCGGGCGCAGCGGGTTCGCGCGGCTGGCGATTGAGCAGAAGGTGCCGATCGTTCCGATCGTCACCGCGGGCGCCGGCGAATCGCTGCTCGTGCTCTCCGACGGCAAGCCGCTCGCCAAGGCCCTGCGACTGGACAAGCTGTTGCGGATCAAGGCTTTACCGGTCAGCATCTCACTGCCGTGGGGCGTCAACATCGGGGCGGTCGGCATGGTGCCCTATCTGCCGTTGCCCACCAAGCTGCACACCACCGTGCTGCCCGCGATGAAAGCCCGCAGGGGCGAGGACGCCGCCGGTTACGCCGACCGCGTGCACGCCGCGATGCAGGACAACCTGACTGCGATGACGGCCCATCGCCGGCCGCTGCTGGGATAGAGACGACGGCTACGCCGCAACAAGCCGCAGCGGCAGCCGCTCATATCGCCGAATGACGTTGTTGAGGGCCCACTTCGGAGCTCCGGTGAGTTCGATCCGGTCAACGCGGGCGATCAGCGCCTGCAGGAATGCGGTCGCCTCCAGGCGGGCCAGCGCCTGTCCGGCACAGGCATGGGCACCCTGGCCGAAACCCAGGTGTCCGCCGGCGTCACGGGTGATGTCGAAGACCTCGGGACGGTCCCATTCGCGCTCGTCCCGGTTGGCCGAGGCATAGATGACCAGCACCTGGGCGCCCGCTTTCAGGGGCACACCGGCAACCTCGGTATCCGCCGCGACACGCCGGCCGAACGCCCGGACGGGCGACTCGAATCGCACGATCTCGTTGATGGCATTGGGGATTCGCTCCGGCTCGCGCCGGAGCAGGTCCCACTGGCCGGGGTGGGTGGCGAACAGATGCAAGCCGTTGGAAATCGCGCTGATCGTGGTATCCAGTGCGGGCCCCAGGTAATCGACCAGTAGTGCGGAACACTCACTCGGCTTCAGCGCGCCACTGGCTGCGGCGGTCAGCAACTCGTCGGCCATGCTGCCCGGCAGCACGTCGCGGTCGCGGACAACCCGACGTGCGAATGCCAGCATCTGCGCCGTGCGTGGCATGCCCTGGATCATCCGGCTGTTGAAGGGGCCCAGCGCATCGAAAATCGCCCCGGCCCATTCCAGCAGGTGCCGACGCCGATCGGCAGGCCACCCGACCATGTCCGGCATCAGCGCGAAAGGCAGGGCGGTGGCCAGTTCGACGCCGTCGACCTCGCCACGACCGATCGCCGCGCCGACCACCTCTTCGGCCATCCGGCCCACCTGATCGCTGATCGCGTTCAGTGCACGCGGAAACATCCGATGGGCCAACAGTTTGCGGCGGCGGTCGTGCTCGGCACCATCACTGGCCAGCGTGGTACCCCGGGACAACCGATTGCTGAGCCGGTTCAGCGCCACCCCGCCGGTGGAGATGAACGTGCCGTCGGCGCGCAGGACAGCCTTGCACTCGGTATAGCGCGGCAGCGCGTAGACCTTGTGGCGCGGCATCCAAACCACCGGGGCAAGCTCCCTGAGCCGCCGGTAGTGCGGGTAGGGGTCCAGGATCGCCGCGGTGGCGTAGATGTCGTCGGCGTAACTCGCAGCGCCGCCGCCTCGCTTCATCACCAGCCTCCCCTCGAGATCCGTCCATGATCATTCCATCAGTCAATGGCCCGGCGATCGCCTTGACTGATCGCGCCGTCGTATGTGACGATTTCGTCAGCAGGAAGGATCGGTCATGAGTGATGTGGTGGGCGCGCACAACGAACTGCACAGTGAGCAGGGTGCGTTGCGCGGCGAACACCCGGGCCGGTCGCGCAATCCGGTGATCAAGGTGGCCGATCTCGCATGGCTCGAGTTCGACAAGCCGGACCTCTCCCGTGCGGCGGCGTTCGCCCGGGCCTTCGGCTTTCAGACCACCTCCGCCGGGCCCGATGAACTGCACCTTCGCGGTACCGATGCGGCCGGGCCGTGCGTGATCATCCGCCGTGGGCCCGAGACGCGGTTTCGCGGTTTCGCATTCCGCGCCGACGACGAGGCCGACCTGCTGCGTCTGGCCGGCAAGACCGGGGCAGCACCGGTCCCGTTGCCGGATCGCATCGGTGGGCAGTCCGTCGATCTGGTCGACCCGAGTGGAAATCCGGTCAAAGTCGTTGCCGGACTGCATCAATCGGCTGCACTGCCCGGCCAGGAGCCACTTGACTTCAACGTCGGACACCGGCTGGAACGCGTCAACACCACCCAGCGCCCGCCACGCGAACCCGCGCGCGTGCAGCGCCTGGGGCACGTGGTGCTGTCATCGACGAAGTACATCGAGACCCTGAACTGGTACCTCGACCACTTCGGCCTGATCGTCAGCGACTTTTTGTACTACGCCGGTCAACGTGAGCGCGGACCCACGATGAGCTTCATCCGCTGCGACCGCGGCAGCACCCCGAGCGACCACCACACCCTGGCGATGGCGCTGGGTCCGGCGAACCGCTACGTCCATTCGGCTTATCAGGTCAGCGATCTGGACGCGCTGGCGGCGGGGGGCGAGTTCCTGCGCGATCAGGGTTACTTCCGGTCCTGGGGCATCGGCCGGCACATTCAGGGCAGCCAACTCTTCGACTACTGGCGTGACCCCGACGGCTTCCTGGTGGAGCACTTCACCGACGGCGACATGTTCGACAACACCGTCGAGACCGGCTGGGCACCCTTCACCGCCTCCGGGCTCGCCCAATGGGGCCCGCCGGCCAGCAAGGACTTTCTCGGAATCGATCCCAAACATGCCCGCGAGGAAGTCGGCGCTGTCCTCACTGCACTACGGGAGCGCAACGAGTTCGATGTCAGACGACTGATCGGACTGCTGAAAGTGGCTCGCACATGACGATTTCGGTACTGCACACCGCCGACGGTTGGTGGGTGCAGGACGGCACCGCCGGCGCAGCCAAGGTGATCACCGCCGCCACGACCACCTCTGCGTTACTCAAGGACCGCGCCGCGGTGGAGGCAGCCCAGGGCAGCACGGAACGCGTGCCGGTCAGTTCGCTTGTCCTGCTGTCACCGATCACCAAACCGTGTCGGGTGGTGGCGCAGATGACCAACTTCGTCTCCCACGTCCGCGACGCCGGGATGGATCCCGACACCATCCCCCTGACGTTCTTCCGCAAGTCGTCGGCATCCATCAGCGGCCCGTTCGACCCGATCCTCAAACCCGCCCACGTGCGCCTGCTCGACTATGAGGTCGAGGTCGGGCTGGTGATCGGGCGCGACGTTCCGGTCGGCACAAGCGTTTCCGAGAGCAATCTCGCCGACTGCATCGCCGGGTTGGTGGTGACCAACGACGTCTCGGCGCGCGATATCCAACTGCCCCAGACCCAGTTCTACGAAGCGAAGTCCTATCCCACGTTCACGCCGATCGGCCCGGCGCTGGTGCTGCTGGACGCCGCGGAACTCGGGCGTTTCGGCGACCTGCGGTTGCGGCTGAGCGTCAACGGCGAGCAGCGGCAGAACGCTCTGATCGCAGGCGACATGTTGTACCGCCCCCTGCAGGCGCTGCAATCGCTCACCCGTTTCCAGGATCTGGCCGCCGGCGACGTCATCCTGACCGGCACCCCGGTCGGGACTGCGCTCAGCGCCCCGCCGAAACCGGTCGAAATGATTTCCCGCCTGCTGCCGCCGGCGGTGAAGTGGAAGGCGTTCTTCAAGGCCCAGGCCCGCAATCCGAAGTACCTGCACGATGGCGATCAGATCGAGACTTCGGTCGCGACCGACGACGGAGCGATCGACCTGGGCACGCAACGGATGACGGTGCAGTGGTGAGGATCGCGCGCTACTCGTAGGCGCCGATCTCCGGAAGTGGACGCATGCAGATCTTGCGGGCCTCCCGCGCAGACATCCCGAAGAGCCTCAACAGATCCTCGGCCACCGCATCGGTGGTCTGATCCGCGTCGCGATCAGGGCTGGCGGTGAGCAGCATCCCCAGACCCATCAGCAGGCCGCCCGCGGTGGCCAGCGCGCGCTCGGGGTCGTCGATCGAGAACCGTCCGGCCGCCGCCGCCGCCGTGATATCGCGCAGCGCACGGGGTGCCAGCCCGCGCTCCGAAGCCAGGGCCGCTTGCCAATTCGCCAGCAGGATCGTGCTCTCCTGCGGGCGCCGGCGGAAGAATCGGCCCGTAAGGCGGAAGCTACTGGCGAAGATCTCGGCCGGATCCTGCAATGGTGCCGTCAACTCGTCGAGCACGTCGCCGTGCCGGTCGAGGACGTCCATGACCGCCGCCTCGAAGAGCTCCTCCTTGGTGGAGAAGTGGTTGTAGAACGACCCCATACCGACGTCCGCCGCCTGGGTGATCTCCAGAATCGGAATGTTGAGCTTCCCGGCGGCGATCACGCCCTGGGCCGCCTTGATCAAGGCGGATCGGGTGCGCTGCTTACGTCGTTCCAGCCGGTTGACCGGCGCCGCGACCGACTCCATCGCCAACCCCTCTCTCCGTCGCCCCCATAGCTTGATCACTAGTGAGGAATTCGTCAACACTACTTGACTGGGCTCCGAATCATGTGTGACGATTTCGTCAGTCCGGCGGGCAGGAGCGCAGCGACTCGGGAATCAGGTGCAACGAAGGTGGGGTGGACGTGCAGAACAGCTATCCGGTGGTGATCGTCGGCGCCGGACCGGTGGGCGTCACAGCGGCAACCCTGCTCGCGCAGTATGGAATTCGCAGCCTGCTCCTGGACCGGTGGGCCGATGTCTATCCGCAGCCCCGGGCCGTTCACCTCGATGACGAGGTGTACCGCATCCTTGATCGGCTCGGGATCGGCGAGGAGTTCACCGGCATCTCCCGCCCGGCCCTCGGACTGCGACTGCTGGACCCGGATCTGAGGGTGCTGGCCGAGTTCCGCCGGGATCCCGCGCACAGCCGGCACGGTCACCCCGAGGCCAACATGTTCGACCAACCGGTATTCGAAACCCTGCTGCGCACCAACCTCAAGCACTATCCGGAGGCGACACTGCGCGGCGACTCCGACGTCACACACATCACCGATCTCGGGGCTGGCCGCTGTCGGCTCCGCTTCACCGACCGCAGCGACCACACCGAGCACAGTGTGGACTGCGAGTATCTGCTCGGGTGTGACGGCGCAAACAGTCTGGTGCGCAAGCACATCGGCGCCACGATGCGCGATCTGAAGTTCCAACAGCGCTGGCTGGTGATCGACGTCGACGCAGCAGTCGACCTGCACCAGTGGAGCGGCGTTCACCAGGTCTGCGATCCGCACCGGGCCGGCACCTTCATGCAAGTGGGTGATACGCGCTACCGCTGGGAGTTCCGGTTGCTTCCCGGAGAGTCGACCGACGACTTCGGCACGCTGACCGAGTTGCGTCCGCTCATCGCTGCGTGGCTGGGATCGACGCCCGACTCCGATCTGCGGGTCATCCGCGTCGCCGAGTACACCTTCCGCGCTCAAATCGCTGACCGGTGGCGACGCGGCAACACCTTTCTGCTCGGCGACGCCGCCCATCTCACGCCGCCCTTCATCGGCCAGGGTCTGTGCGCGGGCCTGCGGGATGCGATGAATCTCAGCTGGAAGCTCGCCGGGGTCGTGGGCGGGAGCCTGCCGGCCGATGTGCTGGACAGCTACCAACAGGAGCGAAAACCCCACGCACGAGCCATGATCGGGCTGGCGCTGTCGATCGGCCACTTCATGACGGCAGGCGGCCGGGCCGGTGATGCGCTCCGGCGGGCGGTGCTGCCGCGAGTGCATCTCATTCCGGGTCTGGCCGCCAGGCTGGTCAACTCGGCCACTCCGCCGTTGCGCGGCTCGGCGCTGACCCGCCACGGCCGCACACGCGGCGGCCTCGCGGGGCGCCTGTGTCCCAATGCCGTCACACCGAGCGGCGCCCGGTTCGACTCACTGACCGGCACGGGATTCAGCGTCGTCACCGCGATACCACCGAGCGCCGAGCAGACGGCCCTGATCCACCGACGGCATGTAGTTGTCCACCACGCCGAGCCCGGGACCGTCCTTGCCGAGTGGCTCGCCGCCGGCGGTGCGGCCGCAGCCATCGTGCGGCCCGACTTCACCGTCATGGACGCGGGCCGCGATCTGCCGGCGTTGTGCGAGTCGCTGCCGGTGTTCGCCTGACGCCTATCGTTGGACGGCATGGACTCCACTCTGCTGTCACGCCGGGATCTCGACTTCCTGCTGTTCGAATGGCTGGGTATCGAGGACCTGACGAAGCGGGAGCGATTCAGCGAGCATTCCCGGGAGACGTTCGACGGTCTGCTCGACCTGTGTGAGGACCTGGCCACCCGATACTTCGCGCCGCACAACAAGAAGAACGACGCGCACGAGCCGACGTTCGACGGGGATCGGGTCAGCCTCAACCCGGAAGTCAAAGTGGCGCTGGACGCCTTCGCCAAGGCGGATCTGCTGGCGATGAGCATGGACCAATCCCTGGGCGGATGGCAGTTGCCGACCGCCGTGGCCGGGGCCGGGCTGGCGTGGTTCCACGCCGCCAACGTGGGCACCGCCGCCTACGTTCTGTTGAGCGTCGCCAACGCCAACCTGCTCGCGACCTACGGCAGCCCCGAGCAGATCGAGCGGTTCGTCAAACCCACTCTCGCGGGGCGCTTCACCGGGACCATGTGCCTGTCCGAACCGCAGGCCGGGTCCTCACTGGCCGACATCACCACCCGCGCCGAACCACAGGACGACGACAGCTACCGGCTGTTCGGGTCCAAGATGTGGATCTCCGGCGGCGACCACGAACTGGCCGAGAACATCGTCCACCTGGTGCTGGCCAAGATCTCCGGAGCACCGGCCGGCACCCGCGGGATCTCGCTGTTCATCGTCCCGAAGTTTCTCGTGGGTGACGACGGCTCGATCGGCGAACGCAATGACGTGGCGCTGGCCGGGCTCAACCACAAGATGGGCTACCGCGGAACGGTCAACACCGCGCTGAACTTCGGCGAGGGTCGCCACCAGCCGCTCGGCCGGCCGGGGGCGGTGGGATACCTGATCGGCGAACCCCACCGCGGTCTTGCCTACATGTTCCACATGATGAATGAGGCCCGACTCGGCGTCGGCCTCGGCGCGATCGCGCTGGGCTACACCGGATATCTGAAGTCGCTTCAATACGCCCGCGAACGGCCGCAGGGACGTCCTGTCACGGCCAAGGACCCGAGCGCGCCGCAGGTTCCGATCATCGAGCACCCCGATGTCAGACGAATGCTGCTGGCGCAGAAGTCTTATGTGGAAGGCGCTTTGGCCCTGACGCTGTATTGCGGGCGCCTGGTCGACATGGCGGCCAGCCCCGAGTCGCCGGAGGAGGCCGAGTCGGCCGGCCGTCTGCTGGACATCCTCACCCCGGTCGCCAAGAGCTGGCCGTCGCAGTGGTGTCTGGAGGCCAACAGCCTGGCGATCCAGGTGCACGGCGGGTACGGATACACCCGCGAATACGACGTCGAACAGCATTACCGCGACAACCGGCTCAACCCGATTCATGAAGGCACCCACGGCATCCAGAGCCTGGACCTACTGGGCCGCAAGGTTGTTCAGCACGACGGGGCCAACGTCGCCGCATTGGCGAGCGTCATCGCCGGCACCGTCGCCGGTGCGGCGTCAGCCGGCGGCGAGTTGGCCGAGCTGGCCGGCCAACTCGATGCCGTCTGGCAGCGGCTCGTGGCGGTCACGGCGTCGATGTTCGCCTCCGGCGACGTCGACGCCGCCCTGGCCAACAGCGTGGCGTACCTCGAGGCCTTCGGGCATATCGTCATCGCCTGGATCTGGCTGGAACAACTGCTCGCCGCTGACGGCAAGGCGGGCGACTTCTACGACGGCAAGCGCCAGGCAGGCCGTTATTTCTTCCGCTATGAGCTGCCCAAGACCGGCCCGCAGCTGGATCTGCTGGCCAGCCTGGACCGCACCACCCTTGAGATGCGCGACAGCTGGTTCTAAACCGCTGACCTCCGCCGCGCGTTTTCAGGCCTCAGTGCACGCCCTCCATGAGGCGGCTGATCCGCGGCGCAATCGCCCACACCACCAGGCCGACCACCACCGCCGCCGCGCCGATGATGCCGAAGTAGGCGGCCTCGTGGGCGGCGTCGTAATACTTCGACAGCACCCCGGACATCGCGGTGCCCAGGCCCACGGAGAAGAAGTACAACGCCATCATCTGCGCCCGGAAAGCGTTGGGCGCCAATTGCGTCGTTACCGACAGTCCGATGGGCGACAGCAGCAGTTCCGACACCGCGAATGCACCCATGATCACGACCACGACCAGAACCGGCACCGACCGTCCCGACGTCCCCGCCATCGACAGGAACAGCAGGAAGGCCAGGCCCATGCCGATCACCCCGTAGGCGAACTTGCGCGGCGTGGTCGGGGCGCGACGGCCCAGCTTGGTCCACATCACCGCGAACAGCGGCGACAGCAGGATGATCCACACCGGTTCGATGGAACCGATCCAGCTCGACGGCGCCGTCCAGCCCAAGATGGACCAGTTCATCCGCTCGTCGGAGTACACCGCCAGCACGGTGAAGATCTGCTGGAACAACGACCAGAACACCGCGTTGGCGATGAACAGCGGAATGAAGGCGCGCACCCGGGTGCGTTCCAGCGGGCTGACCCGGTCGCTGGTCAGCATGACGGTGAAGTAGGAGAGCGCCGCGATGACGATCAGCCCGGTGGTGACCTGGGACAGGTTGGCCAGCTTCACCACTCCGGTGGCGAATCCGAGGGCGACGGCCGCCACGACCGCGCCCGCCACCGCAGCGGCCCGCCAGAAAGCCTGTCGGGTCAACGGATGCGCAACCGTGCGGCCGTGTTCGCCGAGGTTGCGCCGGAACGCCACGTACTGCGTCAGACCCAGCGCCATGCCGATCGCAGCCGCACCGAATCCGTAGTGGAATCCCAGCTTGGTCTGCAGCAGTCCGGTGATCAGAGGTCCGGCGAATGCGCCGAGATTGATACCCAGGTAGAACAGCGTGAAACCGCCGTCGCGGCGCGGATCGCCATCGTCATAGAGGGTGCCGAGCAACGACGAGGCGTTGGCCTTGAGCGCACCGGCACCCAGGGCGATGAGCACCAGGCCGACCGCCACCCCGGTCAGGCCCGGCAGTACCGCGAGCGAGATGTGGCCGCACATCACCACGACACCGCCGTAGAAGACGGTGCGTTCCATGCCCAGTACGCGGTCGGCTATCCATCCGCCGAGCACCGTGGACAGATAGACGAATCCGCCGTAGGCGCCGACGATTCCCGTCGCGGTGGCCTTCGGCAGACCGAGGCCGCCATCGGTGACGGTGTAGTACAGGTAGTACCCGAGGATGGTGAGCATCCCGTAGAAGGAGAATCGCTCCCACAACTCCACACCGAAGAGGTTGACCAGCCCTATCGGGTGGCCGAAGCGAGTGGGATGGGGCGCCGACTCTCGGCGCCTAACACCTTCAGTCACGCCGCTTACCCTAGACTTTGCCCCGTGAAAGTGGCCTCGATCCACATTGCTCCCGGCACCCGGGTCACCGAGAAAGACCCGGAAAGGTTGATGGCGAGTTGAGCGACAGATTCGCGGAGATCTACGAGAACAACGAATGGGGCTTCGGCTCCGGTGTGGGCTCGCTGCCACTGAACAACATCGAATACATGAAGTTCCTGCAGACATTTCTGCGGTCCAACGCAATCGAGTCGGTGGTCGACCTCGGCTGCGGTGACTGGCAGTTCTCCCGGTTCGTCAACTGGGGTACGGCCACGTACCTCGGACTAGACGTCGCCGAAAGCGTGATCGCGAGCAACGGGTCGCGTTTTACGCAGCCGAACATCACCTTCGCCACCTTCAACTCCGACGATGACGTCCCCGATTGCGATCTGGTTCTCTGCAAGGACGTTTTCCAGCATCTTCCGAACGAGACAATTTCCCGCAACCTGAAACTGTTGAAGTCCAGAGCGCGGTTCCTGCTGATCACCAACGACGCGTGGCCCTGCGCAGAACTGACCAACAACGACATCGAACCCGGGGGCTGGCGGCCGGTGAGTCTGAGCCGGGAGCCGTTCGGGGAAGTCGCGCCGGTGGTCCTCGCTTGGACCGTCGAGTGGGTTCTGGGCGGCTGGAACCCAACCGGTAAGACCACCTGTCTGATCATCGGGGATCGCACATAAAACGCGTGTCGCGGTGGCTTTCGGACACGGTGGAGATCACCGGGCAGTGACGCCGGCCCTCTTCGGCTTCGCCACTCCGGCCCTCTTCGGCTTCGCCACTCCGGCCCTCTTCGGCTTCGCCGCGTCCATCAGCCTGATCGCCGCAATCGGGGCCCAGAACGCGTTCGTCCTTCGCCAGGGCATCCGCAACGAGCACGTGCTCCCCGTGGTAATACTCTGTGCCACATCGGATCTCGTCCTGATACTGGCCGGCATCGCCGGCGTCGGGGCTTTGGTCACCGCACACCCGAACCTCACTACGATCGCCCGCTACGGCGGGGCGGTCTTTCTCATCGGGTACGGCCTGCTCGCCGCTCGCCGGGCGTTGCGACCTACCGCCATGACGCCCGCCGACGCCGGACCCGCACGGCTGACGTCGGTTTTGCTCACCTGCCTGGCGCTGACCTTCCTCAATCCGCATGTCTACCTCGACACCGTGGTTCTGCTGGGCACACTGGCCAACCAGCAGGGCGAGGAGCGGTGGCTGTTCGGCGCCGGCGCGGTCGCGGCAAGCACCGCGTGGTTCTTCAGCCTTGGCTTCGGCGGCCGGCGCCTGGGTGGACTGTTCGCAAAACCCGCGACATGGCGCATCCTGGACTGGCTGATCGCCGCCACCATGATCGTCCTGGGAATCTCGCTGCTGGCCGGCCCCCGATGACGGCACCGTCGCAGTTGTTCTCCACTACTGTCGCGCGGGTGGGCGCGCACCGGAGCAGGCGTGAATTCCTCGGAATGGCGGGCGCGGCCGGGCTGGCACTGACAGCCGCCTGCTCCCGTCCCGGCGCCGGCGGCGGTACGCCATCCGGGACCGTCATGATCAAGCATGTTTTCGGAGAGACCGTCGTTTCCACACCACCGACCCGCGTCGTCAGCGCGGGACTGACCGAGGGCGACGATCTGCTCGCGGTCGGCGCCGTCCCGATAGCGGTGACGACGTGGTTCGGCGAGCAGCCGTTCGGGGTGTGGCCGTGGGCGCAGCAGAAACTGGGCGACGCAAAGCCGGTACTGCTCAACCTGGACAACGGGATTGCGATCGATCGCATCGCCACGCTCAAGCCGGACCTGATCGTCGCGGTGAACGCGGGGCTGGACGCCGACACCTACAAGAAATTGTCCGAGATCGCACCGACGATTGCCCAGTCCGGCGGGGAGGCGTTCTTCGAGCCGTGGAAGGAGCAGGCGACCGCAGTCGCCACCGCGGTGTTCAAGAAGGACGAGATGAACCGGTTGATCGAAGCGGTCGAGCAGAAGTTCGCCGCCGTCGCACAGGCGAATCCGTCCTTCAAAGACCGCACGGCGGTGCTGCTGGACGGACGTTTCGCCGGAGACACCGTCACGGCCACCGTCGGGGGCTGGCAAACCGAATTCCTCACCGCGATGGGCCTGGCCACCCCGGCGAGCATCAAGGGTTTCCCGGCCGAGGGCGGCCAGACGGCCATTACCCGCAGCGAACTGTCTGCCGCGGTCGGCAGTGCCGATGTGGTGATCTGGCGCACCGAGAGCGACGCCGAACAAGCCGCCCTACTGGCCGACCCGGCCGTCGCCGAATTGAGGGCTACCGCGATGAAGCGAAACGTCTTTGCCCCGGCGGAGCTGTCCGCGGCGATCGCCTACGCCTCGCCGCTGTCCTATCCACTGGTTGCCGAGAAGTTGCCGCCCCTGCTGGCCCGGGCCCTGGCCTGACGAGCGTGCTTGGATTAAGCCCCGTGCTTGGATTAGCACCGTGACAGGCCCAGCGAGCGTCGATACCCCGCGAGACGAAGCGCCGGCTTTCGCGCGCGTCGGCAGCGTCTACTACCCGATCCTGGTCGCCGTCTTCACCGCGTGCGTGATCATCTCCAACGTCACCGCGACCAAGGGCGTGGCGTTCGGGCCGATCATCACCGACGGCGGATTCATCGTGTTCCCCCTGACCTACATCATCGGCGACATACTGGCCGAGGTCTACGGCTTCCGGGCGGCACGGCGCGCGATCGTCCTCGGTTTCCTGATGAACGGCCTTGCGGCCCTGGCATTCTGGGTGACGGTCTACCTGCCGGCCGCCGACTTCTATCCCAACCAGGAGCACTTCGCCAACGTGGTGGGCGCCTACACCCAGCTGATCGTCGCAGGGCTGGCCGGGTTCATCGTCGGACAGACGATCAACGCCTGGACCGTCGTGAAGATCAAGGAACGCACCAAGGAGAAGCACCTGTGGGCCCGCCTCGTCGGCTCCACGTTCGCCGGCCAACTCGGCGACACCCTGGTCTTCTGCAGCATCGCCGCGCATGCGATCGGCATCAGCACCTTCGGGGACTTCGCCACCTACACCGCGCTGGGCTGGTTCTACAAGACCGGCGTCGAGGTGGTCATGCTGCCGATCACCTACCGGTTGATCGCCTACGTCAAGCGACACGAACCCACCTATCGGGCGTGAGCACGCGGATCCTCGACTACGGAGACCGGGCGCTGCTGATCGAATGCGGTTCCACCGGTGAGGTTCTGGCGCTCGTTGCGGAGCTGCGCAGGGCCCAGCCGGACGCGGTGGTCGACATCGTTCCCGGTGCTCGAACCGTGTTGGTGAGCATCTCCGAGCCACGCCACCAGGCGCGGGTGCGGGTCCTGTTGGGAGAGATCCCGGTCCCCACGCCCGGGGTCGTGGCCCCGGCCGGGCACGCCGACGTGGTGATCGATGTGGTCTATGACGGCGCGGACCTCGCCGAGGTCTCCGATCGCCTGGGAATGTCGGCCGCCGACGTCGTCGAGGCCCACACCGGCACGTGCTGGCAGGTCGGATTCGCCGGATTCGCACCGGGTTTCGCCTATCTGGTGGGCGGTGATCCACGGTTGGCCGTTCCCCGGCGGGCCGAGCCCCGCCCGCGGGTTCCAGCCGGCTCGGTGGCACTTGCCGGTGAGTTCAGCGGGATCTACCCGCGCGAGTCGCCGGGCGGATGGCAACTGATCGGCCGCACCGGTGCGGTGCTGTGGGATGTCGGGCGCCCCGAGCCGGCCCTGCTGGTACCCGGAATGTCGGTGCGATTCCGCAGCACAGGGTCACCATGACCGTTCTGCATGTGCTTCGCACCGGCCCACTGGCGCTCATTCAGGATCTCGGCCGGCCGGGACT